>NZ_JACAOM010000004.1:0-32241 GCF_013386245.1 Pseudomonas sp. 21615526
GATGCCGATGCCGATGCCGACGCGGATGCGGATGCGGATGCTGACGCCGATGCTGACGCCGATGCCGATGCCGATGCCGATGCCGATGCCGATGCCGACGCTGATGCGGACGCCGACGCCGACGCCGACCTCGAAGCCTTCGACGACCTCGCTACCGGCGAAGTAACCATCAAACCCGTAACATCCAACACCGGCCTGGCCGATATGCGCGTGTTCACCCTGTTGGGTGTCGGCGGCATCATTCTGGGCGATCACACCAAGCAGCAGGAGTTCTCGGTTGCCGAGGGTTCCAGCGGAACGCTGAACCTGCAGTTTGCCCAGGCCGACCTGGTCTCGCTGTTGGGCGGTGGCTTCACTGCCACGCTGGAAGTGAGCGACGGTGCCGGTGGATGGTTGCCGGTGCAGCAAGGCAGCAACGGTTCGGGCTTGCTCGACCTGTTGGGGCTGTTCGGACAAAGCTCCAGCGCCAAAATCGAAGGCCTGGAAGCCGGGCAGTATCGCTTTACCCTCAAGCTCGACCCCAACCTGGTCAGCGTTGGTGCAGGGGCCACGGCCAAGTTGAGCGTCACCAATGACAGCCTCACCGACTTCACCGGGGAAGCAGGGCCGGATGTCACCGGCAACGTCATCACCGACCCGGGCATTGGCGGTAAACCGGATGAACCGGGAACCGGCGGGCCAGTGAAGGTGCAGGTCGAGGTCAACGGCGAATTCGTCGATGCCGACGCCACCACCGGCACGGTGCTGCAGGGCCAATATGGTCAGCTGACCATCTTCGCCAACGGCGAGTACAAGTACACCCCGAACGGCGATGTCGCCAGCATCGGCAAGGTGGATGCCTTCGAGTATCACCTGGTCAATGGTGCTGGTGCTTCGGCCTCGGCAACCTTGTATGTGCGTATCGACAGCCCGAGTGTCAACGTGGACTGGAGCGCTACCGATCCATCTGCGCCCGGCGTGATCAACACGGTTGCCAATGATGACCTGGGTTCGGCACAGATCGACATCGTCAACCTGGTCACCCAGGCCGACCTGGCGACCCTGAGCTACAACCTGGCACTGCTCGGCAGCAGTACGGGTACGGGTGCCGAGATCAATGTTGCCACGGGCACGACCGCAGAGCTTGCGATCAACGTCACCGTCACCGGCATTGCGTTGTTGCCAGGCACGACCGTCAATCTGCAGAAGTTCATCGGTAACGAATGGGTCACGCAGCAGACCACTACCCAGGCGAACCACACGTTCCAAGGGTTGGATGCCGGGACCTATCGCGTGACCGGGACGACCGGTGCCGTGCTGTCGCTGAGTGCGCTGCACATTGCGCAGAAGCTCACTACCACCTCCCTCACGGAGTTCGTGACCGGTGCAATGAGCAATGCGACTGGCAACCTGCTGTCCGACAGCTTGTCCGGGCCGGATGTCCTCGGTTCGCCGCTGACGGTACTCAGTGTGCTGGTCAACGGGGTCTATGTGATTCCTGGGCAAACGGGGACGAAAATCAACGGTGACCACGGCACATTGACCGTGTTTGCCGATGGTAAGTACGTCTACACCCCGCATGCCGGGCTGACGCTGGACGAGATTGGCCAGGTGGATAAATTCACCTACAAGCTCACCACGCCAACCGGCCAGGAAGACACCGCCGACCTCTACGTGCGCATCGACTCGCCGGATCGCGACCTGGTCTGGGACGACGCCAACCCGGGTGCGCCAGCCACTGAAGGTGCCGGCATTGCCGCTGCCCACAGTGCGGTGGACCAGGCGGCGGATGACGGCGCCAACGTTGACGGCGATCACCACGATGCCGTGGTGGCCGACGACACCGACTTCACCCATGTCGATGCTGGCGCGGGTGCAGACGGGTTGTTGTGGGAAGGCGGCGATGCAGCCATCAACCTCACCGACCTGATTGGCACAGTCAGCGGGGTGCACAGCATCGACCTGAACGATGTCAGCGCCGTCGACCTGACCCTGAGCCTCGAAGACCTGGTGTCCATCACCGGGCCTGAGTCGGATCGCTTGATGATCCAGGGCGACGATCAGGACAGCGTGCACCTGACAGGTGACTGGAGCGCCGGTGCGACCCAGGTAGAGAACGGTCTTGAGTACGTGATCTACACCAGTCCGGAAGATGAAACCCATCAGCTCTGGGTACAGAGCGGCATCAGCGTGGTGTAACGCCACCCCTGCCGGCCGGGCCGCAAGGCCCGGTTTTCCCTACCAACGGTAATGCAGCGGTGGGCCGTGACGTCAGTCACGGTCCGTTGTTGTACTCATCAGGTTTGACAACAGTCAGGTGACTAGCAGTGAGGCAAAAGAGTTTGGCCAAGCAGCTGTCTGCCGTAATTCTGGCAGTCGCAATGATCGCGCCCGAGCGTGCGCCGGTCATGGCAGCGTCGTATATCGACGATGAAGAACGCGTCAACATCATCAGCCCGAGCAACCTGGGCACACATTTACCCGGCGGGCCAACGGGCGTCAGCGCACCGGTGGCACCCGAGCACGTCATACCGAGCAACCTTGACCTGACACGCGCCATTCAACTGGCGGTGGAATGGCACCCGGCAATTTCCGAGGCGATCGGCCAGCTGTACCAACAAAACGAGAACGTGAACATCGCCCGTTCCGGTTATTACCCGCAAGTCAGCGGTGGCTTCAACTCCGGCTACGACAGCGGCCTGAGGGGCAACGGCCAGAGCCGTGCGTTTTCGTTGTCGGCGTCGCAGATGCTCTATGACTTCGGCAAGGTCTCAAGTTCTGTCGACAGTGCGCTGGCGCGGGTCAGTGCCAGCCAGGCGTCGGTGTTGCTGTCGATCGATCAGGTGGCGCGCGATACCTCGTTCGCCGTGATCGAACTGCAGCGCTCGCAGTTGCTGGTGCAACTGGCTCGCGAGCAAATCGACGGCATTTCGGCGATTGCAGAGCTGGCCAAAAAGCGCAGCGACATGGGCGCCAGCACCCGTTCGGACCTGATCCAGGCCCGCTCGCGGGTCGAGGCCTCGGTGGCGACGCAATTGCAATTCACCGCGCAATTCAATCGCTGGCGCAGCACGTTGAGCAGTCTGCTTGGGTCGCAGGCGCCAGTGAGCGTGGCGAATGGTTTTCCGGCAAGCCTGGAGCAATCCTGCGTGGGCGTGGTACCCGATGCGGCAGTCACGCCGACCCTGCTGATCGCCCAGGCGCAGCGTGTCGATGCGCTGGCGCTGATTGCACAAGCCCGTGCCGAGGCGTTGCCGACCGTGTCGCTGGACCCGTCCATCACGCACTACCTGGACAACAACGACGACAGCAACGTCCCCGGCGGCCGCGACCGTACCCGTTATGGCGTATTTCTCAACGTGAAAATGCCGCTGTACCAGGGCGGCGCAATCACCGCCCGCAAATCCGCTGCGCAACAGGCCCTGCGTTCCGCCGATGCCGCCAACGACGCCGCGCGCCTTGCGGTTCGCCAGGGGTTGCTGGAGGCGCGGGATCAAATCTCAAGCCTCAGCCAGCGACTATCCACCCTGGATTTTCGTGAGCGCAGCATCTCCGAAACCCGCGACCTGTATCGCCAGCAGTACCTCGAACTGGGCACACGGCCGTTGCTCGACCTGCTGAATGCCGAGCAGGAAATTCACCAGGCACGCATGGACCGGGAAAACACCGCCGCTGACCTGCGCCGCCTGAAAATCGATTGCCTCTACAACACGGGCGCACTGCGCACGGCGTTCCACCTGGACAACAGCACCCTGCAAGGTGTGGAGATTCGGCCATGAATGATGCTGTGATGCTTGCGGACGAAACCAACGCAGTACAAACACCGCTGAACCCGGCGCCCGCAGTGGATTATGACGTGTGGCTGGAGGCCGTCCTGAGCGTGGCCCGGCATTACCGTCTGGAATGCTCCGCCCAAAGCGTGCGCATCGCCGCACAATGGACCGAAGGCGCTTCGGTGGAAGAGGTGGTACGGCAGATGGCCCGCCAGGCGGGGTTGAACTGCGTGATTGCCGACTTCAGCGAAACCACGCTGATGCAGCGCCAATTACCGGTGGTGCTGCAATTTGCCGACGGCCAGGTGGGTGTGCTCGAAACCCTCGGCGACGGCGACAACCTGGGCATCGCCTACAGCGGCGACGGCGGCCTGCAAAGCCGGCTCACCCGCCAGGACCTGTTGGAGCAAGCGCGCAAGAGCGTGATTCTGCGACCCATGGCGGCAGTGCGTGACCGGCGTGTCGACGACTACATCAAGCCTTACGAGAAGGCGTGGTTCAAAAACATCGTGCTGCGCGACCTGCGGCCCTATGGCTATGTGATGCTCGCGTCGCTGGTCACCAGCGTGCTGGGGTTGGCCGGGGTACTGTTTTCGATGCAGGTGTACGACCGGGTGATCCCGGCCGAATCCATGCCCACCCTGTATGTGCTGTTTGGCGGGGTGATGCTGGCGCTGGTGTTTGATTTCATCATGCGCATCACCCGTGTGCGCATCACCGACATGCTCGGCAAACGCGCGGATCTGCGCGTTTCCGACCTGGTGTTCGGGCATGCCATTCGCTTGCGTAACAGCGCCCGGCCGAAGTCCACCGGCTCGTTCATTTCGCAGCTCAAGGAACTGGAACAACTGCGTGAGCTGATCACCTCCAGCACCGCCACGGCGCTGGCCGATCTGCCGTTCTTCCTGCTGTTTCTGGTGATCTACTGGTTGATCGCCGGCCCGCTGGTGGCGGTGCCAATGGTGGCTGTGCTGTTCCTGATAGTGCCCGGGCTGTTGGCGCAGAAAAAACTCGCGGCACTGGCGAATGAGTCGATGCGTGAAAGCTCGTTGCGCAGCGCCATGCTGGTGGAGACCATACAAGGCCTGGACGACATCAAGGCGTTGCAGGCCGAACAGCGCTTCCAGCAACAATGGAATCACTACAACGCCACCTGCGGCGACGCCAGCCTGCGCCTGCGCCTGCTCACCAACAAACTGGTGGCCTGGAGCAACAATGTGCAGGGCTCGGTGTTTGCCGTGGTGGTGGTGTTCGGTGCGCCCATGGTCATGGCCAGCGACATGACCACCGGTAGCCTTGTCGCGGCGTCGATCCTGGCGTCGCGGATGATGGCGCCGATGTCCCAGATCACCCAGGTGCTGACGCGCTGGCAGCAGGCCAAGGTTGCGCTGCAAGGCCTGAACCGGATCATGGAATTGCCGGTGGACCATCCCGAGGGCAGCAAACGCGTGCACCTGCCGGTGATCAAAGGCCAATACGCGCTGAGCCAGGCCACATTCCAGTATTCCGACGATGCCCCCGTGCCGGCGCTGCGTGTGGCCGACCTGAAGATCCAGCCGGGCGAGCGCATCGCGATTCTGGGGCGTAACGGCGCGGGTAAATCCACGCTGTTGCAGGCATTGGCCGGGATGCTCGACCTCAAGGCCGGCACCATCAGCCTGGATAGCGTTGCCCTCAGCCACATCGACCCCGCCGACGTGCGCCGCGACGTGGGGCTGATGACACAAAACTCGCGGCTGTTTCACGGCACGCTGCGCGACAACCTGATCATGGGGGCGCCGCATGCCAGCGATCAGGAAATCCTCCAGGCCCTGGCGCTGACCGGTGCGGGCGACTTCATCGGCAAGTTCGCCGACGGCCTGGACCACATGATCCTGGAAGGTGGCCTGGGCCTGTCGGGCGGGCAGCGTCAGTCGCTGCTGCTGTCGCGGCTGATGATTCGCCAACCGCATATCGTGTTGCTCGACGAGCCCACCGCGTCCCTGGATGAATCGACCGAGCGCCAGTTGATCCACAACCTCGACCGCTGGGCAGCCCACCGCACGCTGATTATCGCCACGCACCGCATGAGTGTATTGAGCCTGGTGAATCGGGTGATCGTGGTCGACAACGGCCAGATCATCGTCGATGACAGCAAAGCCAACGCGATTGCGCGCCTGTCCAAACCGAAGGGGAAAACCCAGTGAAAAGCCCTGCGCCGAAAACCATACCCCTGCTCGCCACCGAAGACGAAGGCGCCCGGCATACCCACGACGGCGTGGATGAACGCACCGTGGTGCGCGCCACGCGCGTGGTGGGCTGGGTGTTTGTCATGCTGATTGCGTTTGGTGCCTGGGCCTACTTTTTTGAAGTGGACGAAGTCTCGACGGGCAGCGGCAAAGTCATCCCGACCTCGCGTGAGCAAATCATCCAGTCGCTGGAAGGCGGCATCGTCACGGAGTTGAATGTGGGGGAGGGCGATATCGTCAAAAATGGCCAGACGTTGGCCAGGCTTGACCCGACCAAGACCGAATCCAACTTTGATGAAAGTGCCGCCAAGTACCGGGCATCGCTGGCCAGCGTCGCGCGTTTGCAGGCCGAGGTAGACGGCAAACCGTTACTGTTCCCCCCGGAACTTGAGCGTTACCCCGCACTGGTGCGCGCCGAAACCGACCTGTTCAACACTCGGCGCAAGGGCCTCGAAGAATCATTGGCCGGCGTGCGTTCGTCGCTCGGGCTGGTGCGTAGCGAGCTGGAAATCACCGAAAACCTGGCCAAGGTCGGCGCCGCCAGCAACGTTGAGGTGTTGCGCCTCAAGCGCCAAAAGGCCGAGCTGGAGTTGAAACTGACCCAGGCCCGCTCCGAGTATATGGTGCGGGCCGGTGAGGACCTGGCGAAGGTCAATGCCGACGTCGAGACGCTGTCGTCAGTCATGCGCGGGCGCTCCGACTCGGTGACCCGCCTGACCCTGCGCTCGCCGGTGCGCGGTATCGTCAAGGGGATCGAGGTCACCACCATCGGCGGGGTTATCCCGCCCAACGGGCGCCTGATGCAGATTGTGCCCCTGGATGAGCAGTTGTTGATCGAGGCGCGTATCTCCCCGCGAGATATCGCCTTTATCCATCCCGACCAGGTGGCCAAGGTCAAGATCACCGCCTACGACTACGCCATTTATGGCGGCATGGACGGCAAGGTCGTGACCATTTCTCCGGACACTATCCAGGACGAGGTCAAGCCAGAAGTCTTTTACTACCGAGTGTTCATCCGCACCGACGCTGACACCTTGAAAAACAAGGCCGGCAAGTCGTTTTCGATTGTGCCTGGGATGATTGCCTCGGTGGATATCAAGACCGGCCAGAAAACCGTGCTCGACTATTTGATCAAGCCCATGAACCGTGCGCGGGAGGCCTTGCGCGAGCGTTAGGCGAGGTGGCTGTGGCCAGGTTTGCGTTGTGGTGGATGCTGTTGTGGGCCGGCGTGCCGGGCGCGTGGGCCCTGAGTGAGGGTTCGACACCGTTGCTTTGGAACACCCCGGCCGACCAGTCGACCTGCAACCAGGTCGACTCTTCACTCTGGGTCGAGTTGGCCGGGGGCGATGAGTGCATTCGCTATTTTTCCGGGGCGGTGCTGAGCCGTGCGCCCGTGGTGATCGTGATGTTTCATGGCGACCGCAACGTGGAAATGCACCGCTCGCCCGAGTCGATCCGTGGCAATACTCTGGCCGCCAAGGCCAGGCAGGCCAAGGCCCTGAGCCGGCGTGCGGGCGTACCGGTGGTGATTGTGGCGCGACCTGGCACCTACGGTTCCAGCGGCAACCATGGGCAGCGGCGCCAGGCGCGGGAATTCATTGTGCTGGACGCTGCGCTCAACGAGCTGCGCAAGCGTTACGGCATCGGGCAGTTTGTGTTGCTGGGGCACAGCGGCGGCGCCACGGTGGCCGCGGCGTTGTTGACCTTGGGGCGTACCGATGTGAAGTGTGCAGTGATGACTTCCGGCGCGTTTGCCCTGGTGCAGCGCGCGCAGATGTTGCGTCAAAGCAAAGGCCTGCCTTCGCGTCCGGGCCGCGACACCAATGGTTTATTGCACCCCTACGATCCCCTGGAGCACCTGGCCGGCATTGCCGTTGCGCCTGCGCGGCAGTTGTTCGTGATTGGCAGTGTGGACGACCAGGTAACCCCATTTGTGTTGCAGGAGCGTTTTTACCGGGCGTTGATTCGCGCCGGGCATCAGGCGCAGTTGGTCAAGGCGCAGGGTGTGCCTGCGATGTTTCACCAACTGCGCAATGACATTGGCCTGAGGACAGCAGCGGGCTGCGCGGGCTAACCCGCCGGCACCGCCTGTTCGGTCGTGTTCAGCCAATCACAGATCTGCGACAACCCGGTACCACCGGAGCTTTTCACCAGTACCCAATCCCCCGCCTGGAACCACTGGCCGGGGTGGCGCGCCAACGCCTGGCCTAATGCCGTGGCATCCTCGAACCACTGCACTGACAGCTCACTGCGCAGCACCCGGTACACCTCATGCATCAGCGGCCCGCACAGCACCAAATGCCGGGGCGCCGCCGCGCGCAGCGAGTCAGCCAGTTCCAGGTGGTAGCGCTGGGCGTCGGGGCCCAGCTCCAGCATGTCGCCCAACACTACTACCCGGTGCCGCGAGGCCACGGGCAGGTCGGCCATCGAGCGCAAGGCCGCAGCCATCGAGCCCGGGTTGGCGTTGTACGCATCGTTGATCAGCTGGAAATGCCCGTCGGTGCATTTGATCGAGCGGATATTGCCGCGACCTTCCACCGGTTGGAAGCCGGTCAGCACTTCCAGTGCCTGGTCGGCGTCAAGCCCGGCGGCGAACAGCGACGCCAGCACCCCCAGTGCGTTGAGCACCATGTGTCGGCCGCGAGCACTCAGGCTGAAATCCAGCCGTTGCGTGTCACGTTGCGCGGTGACGTAGACCCGGTCGGCCTCGCTGCACACGTCGAGCAGGCGCACATCGGCATCAGCGTGTTCGCCATAGCTGGTCACGTGCAAGCGCGCGACTTCGGCGGCCTGGGCGAACACCTCGTAGTGCGGCATATCGCGGCACAGCACCGCGTGCCCACCCGGTGCCATCGAGCGGAAGATCGCGCTCTTTTTACGCGCCAGGTTTTCCAGGGTGCCATGGTATTCCAGGTGCGCCGGAGCCAGCCCGGTCACGATAGCAATGTGTGGGCGCACCAGCTCCGAGTTAATCGGCATGCGGCCCACGGCCATTTCCAATACCCAGAATTTGGCCGGCCGGGGCATGCTCGCCAGGTTCCAGGCGATCCCATGGGGCAGGTTGGCGTTGGCCTCGGTGTGGCCCACTTCGCCCCAGTGTTTCAGGGCGTGGCCGAGCATGGCGACCACGGTGGTTTTACCGAAGCTGCCGGTGACGCCGAATACCTGGCCAGTGAATCGCTGCCTGGCGTATCGACCCATTTGCAGCATGGCCTCGCTGGTATCGGCGACCTGTAACACCGGCAGGCCGCTGTCCAGGTAGGGCGTCGGGTCTACACACAAGAACGCCGAGGGGCGTCGCTCAGGAATGGCCTGGGCCCAGCGCAGCGCCGACTGCACTTCGTTCGGTCCCACCTTGCTGGGGTGCCGATTGAGCATGCGCTGGGGTTTGAAAAACTGCATGGACGGCGTCAAACCCGACGTGTACCAACCGGGTGGTGGCTGTTTGGCCCAGGTGCCGTGTGTCACCCGAGCCAGGGTGTTGGCGTCCCAGACCCAGCCGAGGGGCGCTGCGTCCTGGGCCAGGCTCACTTGCGGCGCGCCGTCGAGCAGGTAGCGGTGGTAGGCAATCAGCCCCGAGAGGTAATGCTCCACGTCGTCGATGCGCACCCTGAACGCGTGGTGACGTATAAAAAACGAACCGGCAATGCGCGCAGGATTGGCGAAATACATCGCCGTTTCCGGCCAGAAATACCCGTTGAACAGATAGCGCGCACGATGATGCAGGGCGCGGTAAAACGCGTGCAGGTCGATCTCGGTGAGCAGGTGGCGCAATTGCGCTTGCTGGGCGATGCGTTCGAGCATCTGCTGCGCAGCCATCATCAATTCCAGTAGCGTCGGAAAGGTGGTGATGCGCTGTTGCACGAACCCCAGATAACCGGCGACGTTATTCAGGCCGAAGCGGAAATACTTTTCGTCAGGTCGGTAGCGGGTCAGTTCGTTCACGCAATAGCTGAGCCAGTGATCGTGCTCGCGCCAGTGCTGTTTTTCGATGAAGTAGTCGAAGGCTTTTTCCACCACGGTTAACCAGCGCTCATCGCCGGTGAGGCCGTAGAGGCGGATCAACCCGAACGCGGCCTCGCCGTCGTAGTAGATGATCCGGAACGCCTCTTTGACGGTAAGGTCACGGCCATGCAAGACGTGCACGAAGGCGCCGGTGGTCGCGTCCTGCATCCAGGCCATGCCATTGGCCAGGGCTTCCAGCACGGGTAGGTAGTGGCGGGTGCCGGTGACTTCGCTGTATTTGACCAGCGCCAACAAACACACGGCATTGCCGCCCAGTTTGATCTCGTCACCGGTGTCCAGCAGATACGCCGCCACACTGCCGTCGGGCAGCACGTAGGACTTGATCAGTTCCTGGGTAAGGTAGGCCAGCGAGCGGTCGATGGCGGATTTAAGCGCCTCATCGCCGGTCAGTGCCCAGGCCTCGATCATCGAATAGGTGGTACTGGCGTGGCGCAGGGTGTTGTAGTTTTTTATCGCCCGGTCAAAGCACGGGAAGTAGCCGTAGACGAACTGGCCGCTGCCCTGCACCTGAGTGCTCAGGTAGCTTGCGGCGCTGATGATGCTCGCCTTTACCATGCCGGGCTCCAGCGCTGCGAGGGTGCGCCAGCCGGTTTCTGTCGGGCCAGGGTTCAGCGGGTGGGGCACGCCGTCTTCGGCACAAAAAACGCCCTTGGTGTCGAACAGGAACACGGGGGTCTCGGGTTCAAGTGTGGCGATCAGGTCGGCTGTATTGAGCCCGGTAAAACGGCGCCTGGCGTACACCGAAAAATTGCCGGCATTGAAGGTCGCGTGATTGATAGCGTTGCCGCCATACAGGATCGCGTTGGCGTTCAGTTCCTGTTCGGTGATCGCGATGTGCAGCGCCGCATCGAAGGCGATGCCGCGCCGGAAGTAATTACGCTTGTGGCGCTTGAAGCGCGCATTGAGTTCGGCCCAGGTGATGGCGGTTACGTTGATCGCGCATTCGACGCGTATCCATGAACGTTCGACGATGTTGCCTGACTGCGCGCGGTCTCGTTCATAGGCACCCTGCAAGCGCTGCATACCGGTTTGCCAGGCAGCTTCGAAGTTATCTGCCGTGATATGAAAAACATGCGCGCGCTGGGTGCTGTCGCTCATGGAGAAAAACAAGGTACAGGGCTGCGCGGCGTCTGATGATACAGCAGGCCCATTCATTTCTTTGCTTAGATGAGCATAACAAGCAAGCCATTGCTGTTTCACAGGCATAGTTCATCACCAGTTTTTAACTTGGAGAGGGGTGGCGCGCAGTGTTCATGATTAAACTGCGCGCCAGCTGATAAATAAGCAGAAAGTTATGCCGCACAGTTTTATAAAGGCAAATTAACCAGGCTTATATATCAAGAGCAGAGCGATGAATCCTCTTTCTCCGGCTCCAGCACGGAGGGCGGGACTTGGCTCTCGTATTGCTGGAGATGGTCACGAATCAGCTTGCGAATAACCTGAGAAATAGTAAGGTCAACTTCCTCGGACAGCGACTCCAGACGCTGCTTGGTCGGGAAGTCGATGAGAATGGTCAGACGTGTTGTTTTTTCAGGCATTTTCTTGATCCTTTTACAAAAGCGCGGTCTCGACTGCCGCGTGCAGTAAGTGCTGGAAGACGTGTGGAGTCCTTAGAACAAACCAATGGGGTAATCAACTGATTCATTGGAGTCTAATTCAAATCGCTGCGCGTTTTCCATCAATGTGCAGTGAAGGTTGCGATTATGTGAAGTTCTGCACCTTCTCCGTACCTCTTATTATCATCGGGTTATAATGCTATGAGATTCGAGTATAGACCGGTTGCAAGAAAGCTATCTCAAAGTGTAGGGGGTGTCAAAAGTCAATCTTATCTATAACTAAAGTAGTGGTTGTACTGTTTGGTGAGTTTGATTATGTATTTTGCGCATTACGTCATGAGATTTTTTCAAGAACTTGGTGCTCACAATATTCTGTCACAAAATACTAATTGATTGTTTTCGAATATCAAGGGTTGTTGTCACGAATAACAGCGATTGTTGTTGGAAGAGGGGCAGGGAGGTGCTGCTTTTATCAGAAGGGCGCGACGGTCGTCGTTGAGGTAAAAGGGGCCAGGGCGACCCCTTTCCAGGAGGTGGGATCAGGCAAACACAAAATACTTACGCACCGTCTCGACCACTTCCCACGTCCCCTTCATCCCCGGCTCCACCACAAAGATATCCCCAGCCCGCAAATGGATCGGCTCCAGGCCGTCCGGGGTGATCACGCAGTAGCCTTCCTGGAAGTGACAGTATTCCCACTTCACATACTCCACCCGCCATTTGCCCGGGGTGCAGATCCAGGTGCCCATGATCTTGCTGCCGTCCTCGCTGGTGTAGGCGTTGAGGTTGACGGTGTGCGGGTCGCCTTCGAGTTTTTCCCATTTGCAGGCGTCCAGCACCGGCAGTGGATGGGTGTCGCGCAGTACGGTGATTGGCTTGGACATGATGATTCCGAGGCAGTGGAAGGGAAGTCCGAACCCTATCGCCTTGGGCGGCCCGCCAGTGGTCTGGACTCGACATCGGGATGCCCAGAAGCGCAGCCATTTGCACATCCGTGAGTCACCGCCAACCCCTGTGGGAGTCGGGCTTGCCCGCGATGGCGGAGTGTCAGGCGATGGAAGGGCAAGCTGTGCCGACCTCATCGCGGGCAAGCCCGGCTCCCACAGGGAATATTTGTTGTTTGAAGGATTGAGTCAGTACGAAATATCTGTGCGCCAATCAGCCATTTCCTCGCAGTAAGTGCGAAAGATTTCCCGCTTTGCGCTGGAATTCGCAAGAATATTTACAGCCGGCCCTCGTATCATTCACCCCAGTAACGACCGAGAGCCTTGAAATGAATCCAATAAAAACGTGGTGGGACATCAGCCCGCCCTTGAGCACCGCGACCCCGACCTGGCCGGGTGATACGCCGTTTCAGGAAGAGCGGGTCTGGCAGTTCGGCCCCGAGTGCCCGGTGAATGTCGGACGCATCACCCTGTCGCCCCACACCGGCGCCCATGTGGACGCGCCGTTGCACTACAGCGCGGACGGCGCGCCGATTGGCGAAGTGTCTCTGGATGTGTACATGGGCCCGTGCCGGGTGCTGCATTGCCTGGGTAGCGGCGCGCTGGTGCAGCCGCATCAGTTGGAAGGCCGCCTGGAAAACCTGCCGGAGCGCGTACTGTTGCGCACTTATCAACAGGCGCCGCTGGATGCCTGGGATTCGAATTTCACCGCCGTCGCCCCGCAAACGGTCGAGTTGCTGTTCAGCCTCGGTGTGCGCCTGATCGGTATCGACACACCGTCCCTGGACCCGCAGCAGTCCAAGACCATGGACTCCCACAACGCCGTCGCCCGGCATGGCATGGCGATTCTCGAAGGCATCGTCCTCGACGACGTGCCGGAGGGCGATTACGAGTTGATCGCGCTGCCGCTGCGTTTTGCCAACCTCGATGCCAGCCCGGTACGAGCCATTCTCCGCCCGCTCAAGGAGCCCACGCGATGAGCCAGTGTCCTTTCTCCCCTGACTACCAGCCGCCGGAAGAATGGCATAACGCCGAGCTGAATTTTTCCGAGTCCATGAGCTACGGCGACTACCTGGACCTGGGCAAAGTGCTCAGCGCCCAGCACCCGCTGTCGCCGGACCACAACGAGATGCTGTTCATCATCCAGCACCAGACCTCGGAGCTGTGGATGAAGTTGATGCTCCACGAACTCAAGGCCGCCCGCGAACACGTGCGCCTGGGTGAGCTGCCGCCGGCGTTCAAGATGCTGGCGCGGGTGTCGCGGATCTTTGACCAACTGGTGCACGCCTGGGCGGTACTGGCGACCATGACGCCGTCGGAGTACAAGTCGATCCGCCCGTACCTGGGGCAGTCGTCGGGTTTCCAGTCGTTCCAGTACCGGGAAATCGAATTCATCCTCGGCAATAAAAGCGCGGCGCTGTTGCGGCCTCATGCCCACCGGCCGGAGTTGTTGAAGGAGCTGCAGGTGGCGATTGCCACGCCGTCGCTGTATGACGAGGCGATCAACCTGATGACCAAGGCCGGGCTGGCGATCGACCCCAAGCGCGCCGAACGCGACCCGACGGCGCCAACGGTTCACGATGATTCCGTGGAGGCGGCGTGGCGCGAGGTTTATCGCGATCCGAGCCGGTATTGGGACCTGTACCAGTTGGCCGAAAAGTTTATCGACCTGGAGGATTCGTTCCGCCAATGGCGCTTCCGCCATGTCACCACGGTGGAGCGGATCATCGGCTTCCAGCCTGGTACGGGCGGCACCGAAGGCGTGGGTTACCTGCGCAAGATGCTCGACACCGTATTGTTCCCCGAGCTGTGGCGAGTGCGTTCCACGCTGTAATCAAGGCCCAACAAAAAGCCCCGGTACTCATCAGTACCGGGGCTTTTCATTTGGAATACGATCAAAATGTGGGAGCGGGCTTGCTCGCGAAAGCGGTGGGTCAGTCAATACATCAGGTGACTGACACGACGCCTTCGCGAGCAAGCCCGCTCCCACACAAGCCCGCTCCCACATGGGTTATTGCGCTGTTACTGCCTTCGCGTTGTTCAACCGCAACCGGTACGCCACATAGATGATCCCGACCCAGACCGGAATCGCATACACCGACGCCCGTACACCCGGAATCGCCAGCATCACGCAGATGATCATCAGCATGAACGCCAGGCACAGGTAGTTGCTGAACGGGAACCAGAAGGTCTTGAACGACGGCACCACGCCTTGCTCGCCCATGGCCTTGCGGAACTTGATGTGGGTCAGGCTGATCAGCGCCCAGTTGATCATCAGCGAGGCAACCACCAGCGCAAACAACAGCTCCAGTGCGTCATGCGGCGCCACGTAGTTGATCACCACACACAGCAGCGTCACCAGGGCCGAGATGCCCAGGGCACGCAGCGGCACGCCTTGCTTGTTCAGCTTCATCAGCGCTTTCGGCGCGTCGCCTTGCTCGGCCAGGCCGAACAGCATGCGGCTGTTGCAGTACACGCCGCTGTTGTACACCGACAGTGCCGCGGTCAGGACCACGAAGTTGAGGATGTGGGCGGCGGTGTCGTTACCGATCAAGGAAAAGATCTGCACGAACGGACTGCCGCTGTAGGCATCGCCCGACGCGCCGAGGGTTTGCAGCAGTTGGTCCCATGGGTACAACGACAGCAGCACGGTAAGGGCGCCAACGTAGAAAATCAGGATCCGGTACACCACCTGGTTGATCGCCTTCGGGATCACCTTGCGGGGTTCGCTGGCTTCGGCGGCGGTAATACCCACCAGCTCCAGGCCGCCGAACGAGAACATGATGAACGCCATGGACATCAACAGCCCCATGCCGCCATTCGGGAAGAACCCGCCGTGGCTCCACAGGTTACTCACCGAGGCCTGCGGGCCGCCGGTGCCGCTGAACAGCAGGTAGCAGCCGAGCACGATCATGCCGACAATCGCCACCACCTTGATGATCGCGAACCAGAACTCGGTCTCACCGAAGAACTTCACGTTGAGGGTGTTGATCAGGTTGACCAGCACAAAGAACACCACCGCACTGACCCAGGTCGGAATTTCCGGCCACCAGAACTGGATGTACTTGCCCACCGCTGTCAGCTCGGCCATGCCCACCAGCACGTAGAGTACCCAGTAGTTCCAGCCGGCGAGGAAGCCTGCGTAACCGCCCCAGTACTTGTGGGCGAAGTGGCTGAAGGAGCCGGCCACCGGTTCCTCGACGATCATTTCGCCCAGCTGGCGCATGATCAGGAACGCGATGAACCCGGCTACCGCATAGCCCAGGATCATCGACGGCCCCGCCGATTTGAGCACGCCCGCCGAGCCGAGGAACAGCCCGGTCCCGATCGCCCCTCCCAAGGCAATCAGCTGAATATGCCGGTTCTTCAGGCCACGCTTGAGGCCCACCGGGTTAACCATGTCATCCGCCATTAACATTCCCTTCTACTTGTTTTTTTCAGGGTTGATCGCACACCGAACCAGCCCCTCAAACCGCTGAGGGGTCAGATATTACTCTCGGTAAACTTTTCGTAATACAGCTGAACGCCATCAAGTGCCTGATCCAGCAGCCATTGTTTGATGGATTCGACCATCGGAGGGGGGCCGCAGACGTACATATCTGCCGATTGATCCCGCAATTCGGCCAGGTCGAAATGCTCGGTGAGGTAGCCGCGTTTGCCGGCCCAGTCCGAAGGTGGGTCGCTGAGTACCTCGGTGTAGCGAAACCCCGGGATCGTATCGGCGTAGGCTTTTATGCGTGTTGCCTCGCATAAATCGGCCGCACCCCGCACGCCGTAATACAGGTGCACCGGCTGTTGGCAGCCGCTGGCGGCCAGGTCATCGAGCATGCCCAGCAGCGCCGATAAACCAGTGCCACCGGCCACCAACACCAGCGGTCGGGTGACATGCCGAAGGTAGAAGGCACCCAATGGCGCTTCCAGCAGCAACTCATCACCGACCTGGCAGCGTTCGCGGATGTAGTTGCTCATCACGCCATCGGGCAGCAGGCGGATCAGGAACTGCAACTGATTGCCCGGGCGGTTGGCGAAAGAGTAGGAGCGCCAACTGTCGGTGCCGGGAATCGACAGGCGGGCATATTGGCCCGGCAAAAAGTCCAATGGGCGTTCAAGCTGCAGGTGCAGGATCGCGGTGCTGGCCGAGACCTGTTGCACTTGGCTCACCGTACTGCGGATTTGTACTGGCCCCGGCGCGTTGCACAGGCTGGAATCAAAATCGAAGTAGAACGCCGCATCGGATTGGACCCGGGTCTGGCAGCTGAGCATTTTGCGTTGTTGCAGATCGAGGCTGGAGAGGGCTTCCTCGTCTACGTAGTCCTGGGTGAAATCGCCGGACTCGCAGCGGCCCTGGCAGGTGCCGCATACGCCTTCGCGGCAGTCGAGCGGGATCTTGATGCCATTGCGCAAGGCTGCATCCAACAGGATCTCATTGGCGCCCACCGGGAAAAACAGGGTCTTGCCGTCGGCAAAACTGAAGGCCACTTTGTGATTCATTCGCAGAACTCCGCGAGTTTGATTTTCTATGCCTGCGATTTACCTGTGGCGAGGGAGCTTGCTCCCGCTGGGCTGCGCAGCAGCCCCAAAAAGCCGGGAGCGCTACGCACTGGAGCGCCAACCCGGTCCAGCGGGAGCAAGCTTCCTCGCCACAGGTGTAATGCATCAGGTCACAGGTGATAGAAATCCAGCACCGAGTTGATGGTGTCGTTGAGCAGCAGCGCATGCTTGCGGGTGATCAACCAACTGTCGCCATCGGGCTTGAGGCTGTAAGTGGCGCTGCCGTAGAACTGCTCCGACGTCGCCAGCCGATAGAACAACGTATGCCAGTTCAACTTCACCTCCAGCAGCCCGTCCGGTTGCTCGGCAATCCGCACGTTGTTGATCAAATGCAGCGTCCTCGGCATCGGCGTGGCCGACGCGGCCTTGCCCGTGCGCAGGCGAAACACCCGATCCTCCAGCCCCGAGCGGTTGGTGTAGTAGATCAACGACATTTCGCGCTTCGGGTCGCGGGTGTAGACATGTTCCGAATCCCACTGCGGCAGGTGGAATTCACTCTGCGGGTCGAACAGCTGCACGTAGGCGTCCCAGTCCTGGGCATCGCACAGCTCGGATTTACGATAAAAAAACTGCTCGATCCGGTACTGCAATTGCGCATTCATCATTCCACCTCCCGCAGTTTCAGGGCTTGCTGGTCGAGTCCGTCCAGCAGGAATTTCTGCCAGTTGCGGTGCTGGTTGACGTACAGCCCTTCGTGGGTGAATTCGGTGCCGGTCATCGCCGGCTGGATACCGATGGATTCGCTATTGGGTGTCGGCCCGGTTTCCCAGCGATGGCTGCCGCGGGAGATATCGCTCCAGCGTTCCAGGCGGCCCTGGAAGCCGCGCTGGGCTTCGCGGAACTCCACCAGGTCATCCGGCGTGCCCATGCCCGAGACGTTGAAGAAATCCTCGAACTGGCGAATGCGGTTTTCTCGGTCGGCGTCAGACTCGTTCTTCACCCCCAGGCACTGGCTGATGATTTCGGTCTTGTTCCACGCGATGGGCCGGATGATCCGCAGCTGCGAACTGATCTGGTCGAGGAAGAACAGGCTCGGGTAGATGTTCAGGTTGCGCAGGCGGTGCATCATCCATTCTGCTTTTTGCTGGCCGTGTTCTTCGATCAGGCGCGGCATGATGGTGGCGTAGCCCGAACGCACGGTGGGGTTGGGCATGTCGCTGAACAACAGGCTGTGGCCATTGTTGAAGGCGAACCAGCCGTCATCGGTGTTCGCGTCGCCGGCGCCGAGCTTGCTGTAGTCCAGTGTCGTGCCCGAGCCGGTGCCGTTTTCCGTATTGACCTGCTGGCGATGCTGCACCGTGGCCACGTAGTTGTAGTGCACGGTGCTGACGTGATAACCGTCCAGGCCGTTCTCGTTTTGCAGTTTCCAGTTACCGTCGTAGGTGTAGGCGGACTTGCCCGGCAGCACTTCCAGCTCACCGGTGGCCGATTGGGCGACCATCATGTCGAAGAACACTTTGGCGTCGCCGAGGAAATCTTCCAGGCTGTTGGTGCCGTTCACGTCGAGGCTGATGAAGACGAAACCCTTGTAGCTCTCGATCCGCGCTTTTTTCAGGCCGCGAGTGGCCTTGTCGAAGCCTTCCGGGTATTCCCCCGGCGCCTTGACCTTCACCAGCCGGCCATCGCTCTTGTAGCACCAGGCATGGAACGGGCAGGTAAACGTGGACTGGTTGCCCTTGCCAACCCGGGTCAGGGTGGTGCCCCGGTGCTGGCAGGCGTTGATCAGCGCGTTGAGCTGGCCTTCGCCGTCGCGGGTGATGATCATCGGCTGGCGCCCGGCGCGCATCGTCACGAAGTCGTGCTTGTTGGCCAGTTCGCTCTCGTGACAGGCATAGATCCAGTTTTTTTCGAAGATCAGCTCCATTTCCAGCTCGAACAACTCCGGCTCGGTGAACATGTCCCGGGCGATGCGGAACACCTCATCCACCGGACGGAAGTCCAGGCAGCCTTCGATAAAGCTTTTCCACTGCTCGACGCTTCTTGCACCACTCATGGGAGGCACCTTTTTTGATAATGGCTAGACGGGTAAGCCATTAAGAGGCTGCGGCGGGGCACCGGGCTATCCGGTTAATGGGGGAAGGTGGGCCACTTAGTTGGGCACGAAATACCCACGGCGGTGCAGGGCGGTGGCGGAATGCGCTACTGTCTTGCAAGGCGATTGTCGGAAAAGTCTGCTTGTTATCCACTTAGTCGACGGTTGCTATCCACCCAGTGGCGATCCCGCTGGCGTGGCGCAAAACTTGCTGTCGATCTACCAGGACGCGCCGTCAGAGCGCGCCGGCCACAATTGCCGTGGGTGCCCCGTGATGAGTAGCAATACACGCGATATACGTATCGAGCGCTTCGACCTTGAAGGCGCCTGCAGCTGGATGTCCGGCATTTGCGGGCCGCACCGCCTGCAAACCGCGACGCCGGAGCGCATCCGCTTTCACCACAGCGCCAATGTGTTCAAGTCCCGCGCCACGACGCTGGGGATTATCGAATACGGCACCGACGTCACCATCGACATCGAAGACGCCGAGCACTTCAGCAGCTACAGCCTGACCCTGCCGCTGGTGGGCGAGCAGGAACTGAGCAAGAACGGCGTGCGGCTCAGCTCCAACCGTGACCAGGGCGTGATCATCTCGCCCAACGAACATCAGGTGCTGGAGATCTCCGGCGACTGCCGCAAGTTGCAGGTGGTGATCACCCGCGCGGCGATGAGCGAATCCCTGGAGGGCCTGCTGCAGCGGCCGATTGAAGCGCCGCTGCGCTTCGAATCGGCGATGGACGCGGTGGACGGCGCTTCCGCGTCGTGGTGGCGCATGGCGCGGTATTTCATCGCCGAACTGGAGCGCAGCAGCGAGCTGTATGACCAGGTGGCGTTTACCCGGGACCTGGAAAGCTCGCTGATCAAGGGCCTGATCCTGGCCCAGCCGAACAACTATTCCGAAGAGCTGCGGGACGTGCTGGGGGTGAAGCTGCCGCACTATTTGATTCGTGCCCGACAGTACATCCACGACAACGCTCGGGAAGCGGTGCACCTGGAGGATCTGGAGGCGGCGGCGGGCGTGTCGCGCTTCAAGCTGTTCGATGCCTTCCGCAAATACTTCGCCCTGTCGCCCATGGCCTATCTGAAGAAGTACCGCCTGGGTGCCGTGCGCCAGCAAATCCTCGAACATGGCTCCACGCGCACCATCTCCGAAATCGCCCTGGGCTGGGGCTTTACTCATCTGGGGCGATTCTCGGCCGAATACCGCAAGCTGTTCGACGAATCCCCCAGCCAGACCCTGCAACGCAACGACGCCAGGCGCATGCGTGGATGAGCACTTACTCAAAAACAAAGGGGATCAACTGTGGGAGCGGGCTTGCTCGCGAATGCGGTGCATCAGCCAACTCATTCGGTGACTGACACTGCGCATTCGCGAGCAAGCCCGCTCCCACATTGGATGTGTGGTGTTCTTTTAAATCAACTCTTCCACCAGTTGCAGGCAATGACTGAGCCCCGGCGACTGGTCATTGATCCGTCGGCTGAGAATGATCGGCGACGTGGCGGTGGCCTCCACCACCGGCGTATAGCCAATGTCTGCGCGGTGCAGCACCTGCACCGAGGCGGGTACCAGGGTCACGCCCATGCCTGCGCCGACCAGACCAATGGCGGTCTGCAATTCGTTGGTCCACTGCGAAACCTTCAGGCTCAAGCCATGGGCATCGAACAGCGCGATCACATGGTCGGCGTAGCTCGGCCGCGGGTTGCCGGGATACAGCACGAAGGGTTCAGCGGCCAATTGCGCCAGGGTGGCCGGGGCGCCCAGCAGGGGATGCCCGGCGGGCAACACCGCCACCAACCGGTCCTCCACCAACACCCGCTGCACAATGGCCGGGTCGTCGATGCGAATCCGCCCGAAGCCCACGTCAATCCGCCCGGCCTTGAGAGCTTCAACCTGTTGCAGCGTGGTCATCTCCGACAGGCCCAACTCCAGCTCCAGGCCATCGTGGCTGCGCAGCCGGCGAATCAACTCCGGCAGCACGCCGTACAGCGTCGACGGCGCAAAACCGATGCCCAGCCAGGTTTTCTGCCCAAGGCCGATGCGCCGGGTGTTGTCACACACCTTGCCCAGTTGCTCCAGCAGCACATTGGCGTGCTCATAGAAAAACCGCCCGGCTTCGGTCAGGCGCAACGGGCGCCCGCGCTCCAGCAGCACCACACCCAGTTCGTCCTCCAATTGCTGGATCTGCCGGCTCAACGGCGGCTGGGCAATGTGCAGGCGTTCGGCGGCGCGGGTGAAGTTGAGGGTTTCCCCCAGCACCTGGAAGTAACGCAGATGGCGCAGTTCCATAAAGACTCCATTCATACCTTAAGGGTATTGTTCGAGACTCATTCTATATTGGAAGCCAGCAGAGATCCGGAACAGAATCAGGCCAAATCTATAAAGAACCCAACGGGTATTGCCATGCCGATTTGCGCCATCGAGTCGATCGAGACCATCATCGTCGATCTCCCTACCATCCGCCCGCACAAACTGGCGATGCACACGATGCAGAACCAGACCTTGGTGATCATCCGCGTGCGCTGCGCCGACGGTATCGAAGGCATTGGTGAATCCACCACCATCGGTGGCCTGAGCTACGGCAATGAAAGCCCCGACAGCATCAAGATCAACATCGACCGGCACTTCGCGCCGCTGCTGCTCGGCCAGGACGCGAGCAACATCAATGCCGCCATGTTGCGCCTGGAGCGCAGCATCCGGGGCAACACCTTTGCCAAGTCGGGTATCGAAAGCGCCTTGCTCGACGCCCTCGGCAAACGCCTGAGCCTGCCGGTCAGCGAACTGCTCGGCGGCCGCGTGCGGGACGCCTTGCCGGTGGCCTGGACCCTGGCCAGCGGTAACACCGAAAAAGACATCGCCGAGGCCGAGAAGATGCTCGACCTGCGCCGCCACCGCATTTTCAAATTGAAGATCGGCGCCGGTGAAGTCAGCCAGGACCTGGCCCACGTCATCGCGATCAAAAAAGCCCTGGGCGACCGCGCCAGTGTGCGGGTCGACGTCAACCAGGCCTGGGACGAAGCCGTGGCCCTGCGCGCCTGCAAGGTGCTGGGTGACAACGGTATCGACCTGATCGAACAACCGATCTCGCGCAACAACCGCGGCGGCATGGTGCGGCTCAACCTGTCGAGCCCGGCGCCGATCATGGCCGACGAATCCATCGAATGCGTGGAAGATGCCTTCAACCTGGCCCGCGAAGGCGCGGCCTCGGTGTTCGCCCTGAAGATCGCTAAAAACGGCGGGCCGCGTGCGGTATTGCGCACCGCAGCGATTGCCGAAGCGGCGGGTATCGGCCTGTACGGCGGCACCATGCTTGAAGGCGGTATCGGCACCCTGGCCTCGGCCCATGCCTTTCTCACCTTGAACAAACTGGCGTGGGACACCGAGCTGTTCGGCCCGCTGCTGCTCACCGAAGACATCCTCGCCGAGCCGTTGGTGTACCGCGATTTCCACCTGCATGTCTCCACCGCTCCGGGCCTGGGCCTTGCCATCGATGAAGAGCGCCTGGCGTTCTTCCGTCGCGATAACTAACAAGAGGACACCTGCGATGTTGTTCCACGTAAAAATGACCGTGAACCTGCCAGTCGACATGAACCCCGAGCGCGCTGCCGGCCTCAAGGCTGAAGAAAAAGCTTTCTCCCAGCGGCTGCAGGAGCAAGGCAAATGGCGCCACCTGTGGCGCATCGCCGGGCTGTACGCCAACTACAGCGTGTTCGATGTCGACAGCGTGCAGGAACTGCATGACCTGCTGATGCAACTGCCGCTTTATCCTTACATGGCCATCGAAGTGAATGCCCTGTGCCGGCATCCATCGTCGATCCGTGAGGATGATCGCTGAGTCTGTTTTTTCACCTAATAATTACAAGATGAGGATTGCACCATGACCATCCGACTTTCCCAGACTGCTCACGCCCAACAGTTTCTCGAAGAAGCCAGCGGCAACCTTAACGACGGCGGCAACCCACGGGCCAAGGCGCTGATCTACCGGATCCTGCGGGACACGGTGAACATCATCGAAGATCTGGAAGTGACCCCGGAAGAGTTCTGGAAGGCGGTCAACTACCTCAACGAACTGGGCAAGAACCAGGAAGCCGGCTTGCTCGCGGCAGGCCTGGGCCTGGAGCATTACCTGGACATGCTGATGGACGCGGCGGACGAGGAAGCCGGCAAGTCCGGCGGCACCCCGCGCACCATCGAAGGCCCGCTGTACGTGGCCGGTGCGCCGCTGTCCAAGTTCGAGGCGCGGCTGGACGACGGGCAGGACCCGGGCGTGCCGCTGTTCATGCAGGGCCAGGTGCGCGACACCAATGGCAAGCCGTTGGCGGGGGCGATTGTCGATGTATGGCAGGCCAATACCGGTGGTACGTATTCGTGGTTTGACAGCACGCAGTCGGAGTTCAACCTGCGTCGGCGAATCGAGACCGATGCCCAGGGCAACTACCGTTTTCGCAGCATCGTGCCGTCGGGGTATGGCTGCCCGCCGACCGGCCCGACCCAGCAGTTGCTGGACCAGTTGGGGCGCCATGGCCAGCGGCCGGCGCATATCCACTTCTTCATCTCGGCGCCGGGCCATCGGCACCTGACCACGCAGATCAACCTGTCGGATGACCCGTACCTGCATGATGATTTTGCCTATGCGACGCGGGATGAGTTGATCGCCGAAATTCGCTTCAGCGAGGACGCAAACCTGGCAAAGGAATTTGGTGTGGAAGGGCAGTTTGCGCAGATTGATTTTGACTTCGAGTTGCAGCCTGCGGCGGCGCCGGTAGAGCAGAAGCGCATGCAGCGAGTGCGCGCGCTCGAAGACTGAACGCGGTAAAAAAATGTGGGAGCGGGCTTGCTCGCGAATGCGGTGGATCAGTCAATATTTCCGGTGACTGACACTCCGCCTTCGCGAGCAAGCCCGCTCCCACATTGGCTCTGTATCGTTTGGCCTACTTGCGAACAACCAGGTCGAGCAGATCATCCCGATCCTTGATCTTCTGCAGCACGATCTCCGACCGAATATCCATCACCCCCGCCGTGCGGTTCAGGTGGTTCACAATGAAATCCGAAAAGTGCTTGAGGTTGCGCGCCTGCACCCGCAGCACATAATTGCTCGCCCCGGTAATCACATACGCACTGGCCACCTCCGGCCACCCTTGCACCTTCTTGATAAACGTCTCGTGCCAATCCTCCACATCCTGGCGTAACGACAGGTGGACGATGGCCTCCAGCTCAATCCCCAACTGCTCGGCGTTCAACACCGCCCGATAACCACTGATGATTCCCTCGCTTTCCAGCAGGCGCAAACGCCGCAGGCAGGCCGACGGCGACAGGGCGACTTTCTCCGCCAGTTCCTGGTTACTGATACGGCCATCCTGTTGCAGGAAATGCAGAAGGCGCAGGTCGGTGGCGTCGAGAATCATGGTTAGAATAAATCCGCGTGTTTGGGGGTTAAATTCGAATTTCCTACAGCTTAATTAGCCTGTTGCTCACCACTTTGCACGAAAATTCTCTAAAGCTTCGTTCATTATTTGGCTCATTGTTACTACAACAACAGGACTGACCATGACCACCCGCACCCATTGCCTGACCCTCGACGCCCAGGATCCGCTGGCGCCATTGCGCAACCAATTCGCCTTGCCGGCCGGGGTCATCTACCTCGACGGCAACTCCCTCGGTGCGCGCCCGGTAGCGGCACTGGAACGGGCACAAGCGGTGATCGCCGAGGAGTGGGGCAATGGGCTGATTCGCAGCTGGAACAGTGCCGGCTGGGCCGACCTGTCCCAGCGCCTGGGCAATCGCCTGGCACCGCTGATCGGTGCCCGCGACGGTGAAGTGGTGATCACCGATACCACCTCCATCAACCTGTTCAAAGTGCTCAGCGCCGCGCTGACCGTGCAACGCGAACGCGCGCCAAGCCGCAAGGTGATCGTCAGCGAAGCGAGCAATTTCCCCACCGACCTGTACATCGCCGAAGGCCTCACCGAACTGCTGCAACAGGGCTACTCCCTGCGCCTGGTCAACAGCCCGGACGAACTGCCGAAAGCCATCGACCAGGACACGGCCGTGGTGATGCTCACCCACGTCAACTACAAGACCGGCTACATGTACGACATGCAGGCCCAGACTGCCTTGAGCCATGAATGTGGCGCGCTGGCGATCTGGGACCTGGCGCATTCGGCGGGCGCGGTGCCGATCGACCTGCATCAGGCCGGTGCCGATTATGCGATTGGTTGCACTTACAAATACCTCAACGGCGGGCCCGGCTCCCAGGCGTTTGTGTGGGTCAACCCGGCGCTGGTGAATGTGGTTACGCAGCCGCTGTCGGGCTGGTTCGGGCATACCCGACAGTTCGCCATGGAATCGCGTTATGCCCCGAGCCAGGGCATCGCCCGCTACCTGTGCGGCACCCAGCCGATTACCTCGCTGGCGATGGTGGAGTGTGGCCTGGATATTTTCGCCCAGACCGATATGGCCAGCTTGCGCTCTAAATCCCTGGCGTTGACCGACCTGTTCATCGAGTTGGTGGAAAGCCGTTGCGCCGCCCACGACCTGACCCTGATCACCCCGCGTGAGCATGCCCGACGGGGTAGCCACGTCAGCTTCGAACACCCGGAAGGCTACGCGGTTATCCAGGCCTTGATCGCCCGTGGCGTGATTGGTGATTATCGCGAGCCGCGCATCATGCGTTTCGGGTTTACCCCGCTGTACACCAGCTTTGCTGAAGTGTGGGATGCGGTGGAAATCCTGGGTGAGATTCTCGATCAGAAAACCTGGGACCAGCCGCAGTTCAAGGTTCGCCACAGCGTCACCTGAGTAAACGCAGAGCAAAAAATGTGGGAGCGGGCTTGCTCGCGAATGCGGTCGATCAGTCTCTGATGTATTGACTGGCACACCGCATTCGCGAGCAAGCCCGCTCCCACAGGGGACAGTGTTTCAACCAGAAAGCAGTGCAATCACAATAATAAAGGGGCACGCCACGTGACCACGCCAGACCAAGGCTTTGCCGAAATCACCAATCGCGAACTGGGCCTCAGGCGCCAGCTCACTTCCGGCCAGATGAGCATGATCGCCATCGGTGGCGCCATCGGCACCGGGCTGTTCATGGGCAGCGCCTACGCCATCGGCTATGCCGGGCCCAGCGTGCTGGTGAGCTATGCCATCGGCGCGCTGATCACTTTGCTGTTGATGGGCTGCCTGGCGGAGATGACCGTGGCGCATTCCACCTCGGGCTCGTTCGGCGCGTATGCGGAGTTTTACGTCAGCCCGCTGGCCGGTTTCCTGGTGCGCTATGCGTACTGGGCGGCGATTGTGCTGGCGGTGGGCGCCGAGGTCACGGCGGTGGCGATGTACATGAAGTACTGGTTTGCCAACGTGCCTGAATGGGTGTGGATCGTCTCGTTTTCCAGCGTGCTGATCGTACTCAACGCCATCAGCGTCAAGACCTTCGGCAACTTCGAGTACTGGTTCTCCACGATCAAGATCAGCGCCATCGTTGGCTTCATCATCCTCGCGATGTACGTGGTGTTCGGCTCCGGCAATCCGGATTACGGCGTGCAGAACTACACGGCCCACGGCGGCTTTTTCCCGAACGGGTTGAGCGGCATGTGGATCGCGGTGATCGTCTCGATCTTCAGTTACCTGAGCGTGGAAATGATCGCGGTGGCCGCCGGTGAAGCGGCCGACCCGGAGCAGGCGGTGAAAAAAGCCTTCCGCGCGACCATCGTACGGCTGGTGGTGTTCTACCTGCTGACCCTGGCGCTGATGTTGGCCATCGTGCCGTGGAACCAGGCTGGCCACGCCCAGAGCCCGTTCGTCACGGTGATGCAGACCATCGGCATTCCCGGCGCCACCGGGGTGATGAACTTCGTGATCCTGATCGCTGCGTTGTCGGCGATGAACAGCCAGCTCTACATCACCACCCGCATGATGTTCAGCCTGTCCCGCGCCGGTTTTGCGCCCAAGTCCATGGGCGCCTTGAGCAAGAGCGGGATCCCGTTGAACGCCTTGTTGCTGTCCAGCTCGGGCATTGCCCTGGCGACCCTGCTGAACGTGGTGTACCCGGAAAGCTCGTTCACCCTGATGATGGCGATCTCGATGTTTGGCGCGATCTTCACCTGGTTCATGATCTTCCTCACGCACCTGTTTTTCCGCCGCTACCGCAAGCGTCACGGCGGGGCGAAGCTGTCGTTCCAGCTGGCGCTGTTTCCCTACAGCACACTGCTGGGCCTGGTGCTGATGGGCGCGGTGATGATCACCACGTTCTTCACCGATGCATTCAAGATGACGCTGGTGTTCGGGGTGCCGTTCCTGCTGATTCTGTCGGCGGTGTACTACGTATTCTTCCGCAAGGGCGCGGCCAAGGCATCGAACAAGGCTTTGGCATAACCCGGCAATTGCTCGAACTCGCGGGCGCATAACAGCAGTTTGCGACAGGCCCAATCCTCGCTCAAGGGTTGGGCCTTGAAGCGCCGCTCCAACGGCCAGCGTTCCAGCGCGGCCAGGGGCACGATCCCCAGCCCGGCGCCCCGGGCGACCATGCGAATCAGCCCGTCAAACCCATCTGCACGGATGCGTATCTGCAAGCGAAAGCCTGCGTGCAATGCCTGTTCCTCCAGGTACACCGCCAGCGCGCTGTCGGCGGCCAGGCCCACGTAGTCGTGCTGCAAGCTGTCGATAAAACTCACGGTGCGCCCGGCCAGCGGGTGATCCAGCGGCATGATCAGCACCAGCGGGTCGTCGCGAAAGGGCAGGGTTTGCAGGCCGTGGGTGTCCACCGCATCGGAAATGATCCCCAGGTCTGCCGCGCCCTGGCGCAAGGCGTGGGTGATGCGCAGGCTTGGCAGTTCCTGCAGGTCGATGTCGAGGTTGGGGTGCTCGTGCAGAAAGTCCGCCAACAGTTCCGGCAGGTATTCGCTCAGGGCGGTGGTGTTGCACAGCAGGCGCACCTGGCCCTTGACGCCGTTGGCGTATTCCGCGAGGTCTTGCTGCAGGTGATCGGCTTGCTGCAACAGCAGGCGGGCGTGACGGGCGAGGGCTTTACCCGCAGCAGTCGGGGTGACGCCACGGCGGCCACGTTCAAGAAACTCGATGCCCAGGGAGGCTTCCATCGCCCGGATCCGTGCACTCGCCGCCGCCAGGGACAAATGGCTGCGGCTGGCGCCGGCGGTGATATTGCCGGTGTCGAGGATGTGCAGGTACAGGCGCAGGTCGATCAGGTCAAAGTGCATGGGCTGGGGATCTCAGTGTCTGGACGGGCCTCTTCGCGAGCAAGCCCGCTCCCACATTTAGATCTGTGAACCCTTTCAAAATGTGGGAGCGGGCTTGCTCGCGAAGAGGCCATCTGCCTCATGCAAAACAAGAGGCTGCCTCAGTATAAGGCGAATTTTCAGACATCACCCAAACCTGCAAAATCGACCCATGAATACCTTACTCGCGTTCTACCAAAACCTCGGCCCGGCCCTGACATTGCTGGTGGTCGGCACCTTTCTGCTGGCCGGTACGGTCAAGGGCGTCATCGGCCTGGGCCTGCCTACCGTCGCCATGGGCATGCTCGGCCTGGCTATGTTGCCGGCGCAGGCTGCGGCGTTGCTGATCATCCCGTCCACCGTCACCAACCTCTGGCAACTGGCCTTCGGCGGTCACCTGAGCGCGTTGATCAAACGCCTGTGGCCGATGCTCCTGCTGATTTTCCTCGGCACCGGGCTGGGCTCGGTGTGGCTGGGCATGGATGGCGGGCATTGGGTAGTGCGGGCGTTGGGCGGCGCGCTGCTGGTGTATGCCTTGAGCGGGCTGTTGCTGCCGACGTTCAAGGTCAGCCCGGCCACCGAGCGTTGGCTGGGCCCGCTGTGCGGCGTGCTGACCGGGGTGATCACCTCGGCCACCGGGGTGTTTGTGATACCGGCGGTGCCGTATCTGCAAGCGTTGGGCTTGAACCGCGATCAGCTGGTGCAGGCGTTGGGGCTGTCGTTCACCGTGTCGACCCTGGCGCTGGCAGCCGGGCTGTTCTGGCGTGGGAGCCTGGGCGGCGGCGAATTGAACGCCTCGTTGCTGGCGCTGGTTCCCGCGCTGCTCGGGATGTGGCTGGGCCAGGCCCTGCGCCAGCGCATCAGTGCCGTGCTGTTCAAGCGGGTGTTCTTTATCGGCATGGCCGCGCTGGGAGGTCATCTGCTGATCAGTGGTTAACAATATGCCGTTGATTCGTGCGCCTTGATCAAATGTATTTTGCCGCCGGGACGCTTATTCCAAAGGACAGACCTCGTTACCCTGCCTTCAGACATTTTTAATCTTTAGGCACCCCCTATGAAAAAAGTACTCCTGCTCAACGGCGGTAAGAAATTCGCCCATTCCGACGGTCGCTACAACAGCACCCTGCATGAAGCCGCCCTGGCGGTACTGGACCGTGGCGGCATCGACGTCAAGGAAACCCACATCGACGCCGGCTACGACGTGGCCGAAGAAGTCGCCAAATTCCTCTGGGCCGACGTGATCATCTACCAGATGCCCGGCTGGTGGATGGGCGCTCCGTGGATCGTCAAGAAGTACATCGATGAAGTCTTCACCGAAGGCCACGGCAGCCTGTACGCCAGCGACGGCCGCACCCGCTCCGACTCGTCGCAGAAATACGGCAGCGGCGGCCTGATCCAGGGCAAGCAATACATGCTGTCCCTGACCTGGAACGCTCCCCAGCAAGCGTTCGACGACCCCACCGACTTCTTCGAAGCCAAGGGCGTGGACGCGGTGTATTTCCCGTTCCACAAGGCCAACGAGTTCCTTGGCATGACCGGCCTGCCGACCTTCCTCTGCGTGGACGTGATGAAACGCCCGGCCATCGAAGCCGACGTGGCGCGTTATGAACAGCATCTGGCACAGGTGTTTAACCTGAGTCTGTAATGCGGCTAGTATCCGTGCAGCCGCTATAAAGAGGATTCACGTTGAAAGCCCGATCCGATGAGCTACAGATCTTCGTCTGCGTGATTGAATGCGGGTCGATTTCCGCCGCAGCCGAGCAGGTCGGGCAGACGCCGTCGGCGGTCAGCCGCACCTTGTCGCGCCTGGAAGCCAAGCTCGACACCACCCTGATCAACCGCACCACCCGGCGCATGGACCTGACCGAAGAGGGCAAGTATTTCTTCGAGCGGGCCAAGGTGATCCTCGAGCAGATGGACGACCTGGAAGAACGCCTGTCGTCGCGCCAGCAAACCCCATCGGGGCGCCTGCGGATCAACGCGGCGTCGCCGTTCATGCTGCATGCGATCGTGCCGTACATCGCCGAGTTTCGTGGCCTGTACCCGGATATCCAGCTGGAACTGAACAGCAACGACCTGATCATCGACCTGCTGGAGCAGAGCACCGACATCGCGATCCGTATCGGTGCCCTGGCCGACTCGACGTTGCACGCCCGCTCACTGGGTTGCAGCCCGCTGCATATCCTCGCCAGCCCGGCTTACCTGAAACAGCACGGTACGCCCACCACCGTTGCCGAACTGGCCGAACACACGTTGCTCGGCTTCACCCAGACCGAAACCCTCAACCACTGGCCGTTGCGCCATGTGCACGGCGATCGCTGGCAAATCCAGCCCGGTGTCGCCGCTTCCAGCGGTGAAACCTTGCGCCAGCTGGCGCTGGAAGGGCAGGGCATCACCTGTCTATCGGACTTCATGACCGCCCAGGACATCAAGACCGGGCGCCTGATACCGGTGCTGGCCGAGTTCAACAGCGGCTATCGTCAACCGATCAACGCGGTGTACTACCGCAACTCGCAATTGGCCTTGCGCATCCAGTGCTTCCTGGACTTTATCCAGGGCAAGCTGGCCAGCTACGCCAGCTGATTCGTGACCTCTGCGCAAGATTGAATTGGGCAATACGGACTTATTCGGAATGGATAGGTCCGCAATACTGAGTCCATCAATTACTCACGCAGGGAGACACCTCCATGAACGTATTCATTACCGGCGCTGCCGGTTTTATCGGCGGTTCCATCGCCACTGGCCTGGTCAAGGCCGGCCATAACGTCACCGGCCTGGTGCGCAGCACCGAACAGGCTGCGGAAATGACGGCACTGGGTATCACGCCGGTGATCGGTACGCTGGATGACAGCGCGCTGTTGACCGAGCAGGCGAAGAAAGCTGACGCGGTGATCAACGCCGCCAGCAGCGACCATCGCGGCGCCGTGGAAACCTTGCTGGCCGCGTTGCGCGGCTCCAACAAAACCTTCCTGCACACCAGCGGTTCGAGCATCGTCGGCGATGCGTCGGGCGGTAAGTCCAGCGATGTCATCTACTTTGAAGACAACCTGCCGGAGCCGACCGTCGACAAGGCCGCTCGCGTGGCCATCGACAATCTGATCCTGGCTGCCGCCAAAGATGGCGTGAACTCGGCAGTGATCTGCAACACCCTGATCTACGGTCACAGCCTGGGCGTCAAGCGCGACAGCGTGCAGTTGCCACGCTTGCTCAAGCAGGCACGCAAAAGCGGTGTAGTGCGGCATGTGGGCACCGGGCAGAACATCTGGTCCAACGTGCACATTGAAGACGTGGTTGCGTTGTACCTGCTGGCCCTGGAAAAGAATGTGCCGGGCACTTTCTACTTTGTGGAGAGTGGCGAAGCGGCGTTTGTCGACATGACCACCGCGATTGCCGAAGCGCTGAAGCTGGGTGAACCACAGGATTGGCCATTGGCGGATGCCGAGGCCGAGTGGGGTTATGAAATGGCCAACTATGGCCTGGGCTCCAACAGCCGGGTGCGCGGCAAGCATGCGCGGGAATTGCTGGGATGGGCGCCGAAGCGGACTTCTGTAGTTGAGTGGATTCGCAACGAGATGGTGTGATGTTCGCTTGAGACCGAGGCTAGCCCTTTCGCGAGCAAGCCCGCTCCCACATTTGACCGAGTTCCAACTTTGGAATGCGGTCAAATGTGGGAGCGGGCTTGCTCGCGAAGCAGCCGCCGCAACTCCAGCTACCTCAACCCATCCCGAAACTGCCCCGGCGTGATCCCGGTCCAGCGCTTGAACGCCCGGTTGAAGCTGCTGGTATCGGCAAACCCCAGCAAATGACTGATCTCCGCCAGCGAACACTCGGGGTCCCGCAGATGCAGCAGCGCGAGGTTCTCCCGGCATTCGTTCAGCAGCGCATCAAACCGGCAGCCCTCATCCGCCAGATGCCGCTGCAAGC
>NZ_JACAOM010000040.1:0-41997 GCF_013386245.1 Pseudomonas sp. 21615526
CTGGCACTCCGCTTTCGCGAGCAAGCCCGCTCCCACATTTTTGACCGCGTTCGCCGTTTGATTATTTCAGGAGTTCACCATGCCCCAACTCGCTAACCGCCGTGCCGTGATCACCGGTGCCGGCAGCGGCATCGGCGCCGCCATCGCCCGTGCCTACGCCGTCGAAGGCGCGCGCCTGTTGCTGGCCGACCGCGATGCCGCCACCCTCGCCGAAACCGCCATCACCTGCCGCAACCTCGGCGCCGAAGTCCTCGAGTGCGTGGCCGATGTCGGCACCGTCGACGGCGCCCGGGCCAGCGTCGATGCCTGCGTCACCCACTACGGCGGCATCGACATCCTGGTCAACAACGCCGGCATGCTGACCCAGGCCCGTTGCGTCGACCTGACCCTGGACATGTGGAACGACATGCTGCGCGTCGACCTCACCAGCGTGTTCGTCGCCAGCCAGCGCGCCTTGCCTCACATGATCGCCCAGCGCTGGGGCCGGATCATCAACGTCGCCTCGCAACTGGGGATCAAGGGCGGCGCCGAGTTGACGCACTATGCGGCGGCCAAGGCCGGCGTGATCGGCTTCACTAAATCCCTGGCCCTGGAAGTGGCCAAGGACAACGTACTGGTCAACGCCATCGCACCCGGGCCCATCGAAACGCCATTGGTAGGCGGCATCAGCGACACCTGGAAACGCGCCAAGGCCGCCGAGTTGCCCCTGGGTCGTTTCGGCCTGGCGGACGAAGTCGCGCCGACTGCCGTGCTGCTGGCCAGCGAGCCGGGCGGCAATCTGTTCGTCGGCCAGACCCTTGGCCCGAACTCCGGCGACGTCATGCCATGAGCGGGTACTAAGCATGTGCGGACTTTGCGGCCTGCTGGGCGAAGACCTGCACTGGAGCGACCCTTTGGGCGATGAATTGCCGCGCCGACGCGAACGTCTGCGCCGCATCGCGGCGATCAACCAGGTGCTGGCGGTGTTCCGGCTCAAGGTCGAAGACTTCCAGGGCGCGTCCTATCTGCTGCTGGGCGCCACCGGCAAACAGGAACTGGCCAGCGGCCTGGATCAATTGTGGCGGGCGGCAGAGACCATGCTCGGTCGACCGCTGGACCCGTTGGACCCGCGCCTGCTCGATCATCTGGAACTGTAGGAGCCCGGCTTGCCGGCGATGGCGTCCTTGATATCGCCATCGCCGGCAAGCCGGACTCCTGCAGGGGCATCATTGAGGTAGAACTATGAGCATCGCGCTAAACGTCATCACCGGCTTCCTCGGCAGCGGCAAGACCACCTTGCTCAAGCGCCTGCTGCAAGGTGAAAGCCTCGGCGACACAGCGTTGCTGATCAATGAGTTCGGCGACGTCGGCATCGACCACCTGCTGGTGGAGGAAGTCGCGCCCGACACCGTACTGCTGCCCAGCGGCTGCGTGTGCTGTTCGATTCGCGGCGAGTTGAAAGACGCCTTGCTCGGCCTGTTGCAGCGTCGTGAGCGGGGCGAGATTCCGCCCTTCAAGCGGGTGATCCTGGAAACCACCGGCCTGGCCGACCCGGCGCCAATCCTCGCCACGTTGAACAACGACGTGCAACTGCGCGGGCGCTTTCATATCGGCCTGGTGGTGACGCTGGTGGACGCCAGCCACGCCGCCCTGCAAGAGCGCCTGCACCCGGAATGGCTGGCGCAAGTGGCCGCTGCCGATCGCCTGCTGTTGAGCAAGACCGACCTCGTCGAAGACTGTGGCCCGTTGCGCTTGCACTTGCAGGCACTGAACGCCGGCACGCCGATCCTCAATACCTGCGATATCGACAGCGGTGAACAACTGCTGCTTGGCGAAGGCCTGCGCAGTGCCGAGCCCGCTGCAGAAGTCCGCCGCTGGAAACTCCATCAAACCACCGCCGCCAACCACGGCGCTGCGCAAGTCTGTTGCCTGACCTTCGATCAGCCACTGGATTGGGTCGGTTTCGGGGTCTGGTTATCGATGCTGTTAAGATGCCACGGCGAACGTATTCTTCGCGTCAAAGGACTGCTCAACGTGAACGCCAGTAACGCTCCCATCGTCATTCATGGCGTGCAGCATTGCCTGCATGCCCCGGTTCACCTGCCTGCCTGGCCGGGGACCGATCGGCAATCGCGCCTGGTGTTTATCCTGCGCGGGCTCGACCCGACTCTGCTGCGGCGCTCCTTTGAAGTGTTCTCCAGAAGGTTCGCCGCATGATCACGCTTCGCGTCCTCGGCACCTCGGTGACCTTGCTCGAAACCTTGCGTGTGCGAGCGGAAAAAGAGCTGGGCATTCGCCTGGTGTACCAGGTGCATGATGTCGAGCAGGCCCAGCGCATTGCGGTGATGCAGCCTGACAGCTACGACCTCTACGACCAGTGGTTTCACAACGTCGACTTCGTGTGGCCGGCGCGGGCGATCCAGCCGATCGACACCCGGCGCATTGCGCTGTGGCACGAGATCAACGACCTGCCCAAGCGCGGACGCTTGTCCGCCAACGACCGTCTGGGCAGCGGCAGTGTGCCCAGCGAGCGCCTCTTCGTGCAGCACGACGGCAGCCTCGGCAGCACCGTCACCGAACGCATCAGCATGCTGCCCCTGACCCACAACGCCGACAGTTTCGCCTACCGCCCCGAGCGCTTGCCCGAAGGGTTCAACCGCGGCAACGAGAGTTGGGGCTGGTTGCTGGACCCGGCCTGGGGCGCACGCACTGCGTTGCAGAGCGACGCCGCCATCGGCGCCCTGGACGCGGCGCTGGCCGTGCAAGGCGCGGGCCTCGCGAGCTTCAAGGACATCGGCAACATGAGCATCGAAGAGATCGATGTACTGGCCGATATCCTGGTGCGTAAACAGAAGGAAGGCCACTTCGCGGCGTTCTGGTCCGATGACGAGGAAGCCGCGCAACTGATGCTCAGCCCGAGCATCGATATCCAGAGCCTGTGGTCACCGACCCTGATGCGCCTGCATCGGGCCGGGGTCAAATACCGCCTGGCGGTGCCCCGTGAAGGCTATCGCGCCTGGTTCGGCGGGTTGTCGCTGTCGCGCCATGCCAAGGGCCCGGTGCTGGATGCGGCCTATGCCTACCTCAACTGGTGGCTGTCCGGCTGGCCGGGTGCGGTGATGGCGCGCCAGGGTTATTACATCGGCAACCCGGCTCGCAGCCGTGATCACCTGAGCAGTGCCGAATGGGACTACTGGTACGCCGGGCTGCCCGCTCGGGAAGAGCTGTTGGGCAGCGATGGCTTACCGCTGATCGATGTGGGTGACGTGCGCGACGGCGGTTCCTATGAACAGCGCATGGGGCATATCGCGGTGTGGAACTCGGTGATGGATGAGCACAACTATCTCGTGCGGCGTTGGGGGGACTTCATGCGGGCGCGAACGTCGTAACGGCACCCTGTCGCCAAATTAATGACATATAAACTCCCGTATTTATTGGGTGCACTTCTTCTCTTGCGCAGCTAATCTGGATAATTCAAATATCCCTGTAAAAAGGATATTTATTTGACGCCGGTTCAGCTGTCGCGAGGGACGCGTATGACGAAGGGACGTTTCGGCTGGAGGGGGCAGGCGCTGCCAGAGGGCAACAGAATGAGGTGGCGCCATACGTTTCAAACCCGGATTGCCGGGGTGCTGGCGCTGCTGTTGCTGGTGGTCGTGGCGGCGGTGTATTTCGCGGTGAAGACCGCCACCAATCGCGCCGTGGAAAACCAGGCCCAGGTGCAGCTGGAAACCGGCAGCCAGGTGTTCGAACGCCTGCTCGACCTGCGTGGCCGGCGCCTGCAATACGGCTTGAACTGGCTGACGGCGGACCTGCCGTTTCGCCAGGCTGTCGCCGATGGCGAACCCGACGCGATTCTCGCGACCCTGCGCCGGCATGGCACCGGCCTGAGTTCCAGCGAGGTATTTGTGCTGGGGCTCGACGGCCGCGTGATGGTCAGCACGTTACCGGCGCTGACGTCCGGCCAGGCCTTTCCCTATAACGATGCCTTGCGCCAGGCCCGGCGCAGCGGCCTGCAAATGTTGATCGTGGCCCTGGATGGCCGGCCTTTCCTGCTGGTGCAACAGGAAGTCGTCGACCCCGCGCCGATCGCCCGTGTCGCCATGGGCTTTCCGATGGACGAAATCTTTGCCAGTGAATTGCGCTCCATGAGCAACCTGGAAGTGTCGTTCATCAGCGCGCAGCATGGTCAGCCCGGCGAATTGTTCAGTACTCAGCCCGAGGCGCTACAGGCGTCGATTGCCAGCGACCTGCAGGGCGCGTACATCACTCCGGTGGCGCAATTGAACCTGTTCCACGGCCAGCGCTATCTCAGCCAGGTGCTGCCGTTGGGCAACACGGCAGACGGTGGCGAGGTCCGGGTGCTGCTGCAAAGCCCGCTGGACCACGCCCTTGAATCCTTCGCGCCGCTGGACCGGCAATTTCTCGCGATCGCCCTGGTGGTGCTGCTGGTGTCGCTCGCGGGTGCGTTGTTTCTGGCGCGGCGGGTTTCACGCCCACTCAATGCGTTGGTGCAGGCGGCCGAACGCATCGGGGCCGGTGACTACCGCACACCGGTACAGGTGCGCAGCCACGATGAGTTCGGCCTGCTGGCCCAGGCCTTCAACGCCATGCAAACCGGGATCGCGGTACGCGAGCGACAACTGGCCCACAACGCCCTGCACGACCCGCTCACCGGCCTGCCTAACCGCGCGCTGGCCATGGAGCGCCTGGGCAGCGCCATCAGCGCTGGCCGGCCGGTGGTGTTGCTGTACCTGGGGATTGAAAACTACCGGGTGATCAACGAAGGCTACGGCCCGGAAGGCGTGGAAGAAATGCTCCGCGAAGCCAGCCGCTGCCTGCTGTCGAGCCTGTCGGCCAGCGACACCGCCGCGCGCATCACCGGCAGCGAGTTTTTGCTGCTGCTGGAAAACACTGCGATCGACCGCGCGGTGGCCCTGGCTGACCGCTTGTATGGGCTGCTCACCGAACCCCAGCGCATTGGTGGCGATGAATTGCGCCACGAAGTGAGCATCGGCATCGCCGCCTACCCGGCCGACGGCCAGCAGGTTGAAGAGCTGATCAGCCGCGCCGCGATTGCCCGCCACGATGCGGCAGCGTTCCCGGGTTACTTACAGATCTACCAGCAGGACCGCGACCTCGCCCATCAACGCCAGATCAGCCTGATTCGTGACCTGCGCCGGGCGCCGACGGAGGGCGAGTTGTACCTGTGTTACCAGCCCAAGCTCGACCTGCACCATGGCCATGTGCGCCAGGCCGAAGCGCTGTTGCGCTGGCAGCACCCGACCCTGGGCCTGGTGTCGCCGGCCGAGTTCATTCCCCTGGCCGAGCGCACCGGCAGCATGGGCAGCCTGACCCAGTGGGTGATCGAAGAAGCCATTCGCCAACTGGCCGAGTGGGCGGTGCGCGGGTTGGAGGTGCAGTTGTCGGTGAACATCTCGGTGGATGACCTCGCCGATGACGGCCTGGCCCCGCGGGTGACCGAGTTGCTGGCGCACTACCGGGTATCGGCCCGGCAACTGATTTTCGAAATCACCGAAAGCGCGATCATGCACAACCCGGCCCAGGCCCTCAGCGTGCTGGAGCAACTGCGCGCTTGTGGCATCAGCCTGTCGGTGGATGACTTCGGCACCGGCTATTCATCCCTGGCGCAACTGCAACGCCTGCCGGTGCAGGAATTGAAGATCGACCAGTCGTTTGTGCGCAACCTCGACAGCACTTCCGGCGACGGCGTGATCGTGCGCTCGACCATCGAAATGAGCCACAACCTGGGGCTCAAGGTGGTGGCCGAAGGGGTGGAGTTCGAGCCCAGCCTCAAGCTGCTCAAGCTCTGGAAGTGCGACACGGCCCAGGGCTATTTGATCAGCCGGCCGTTGAATGCCATGGCGTTTGAGATGTGGATGCGCCGCGAGCGCGTGCCGGTCTAGGGCGTCGGTGGCTGCACCGACGCCGGTCTTTCAGTGTTCCACCGTTGCATCGACCAGGCTTTGCAACCGTTCCCACAAGCCTTCGACGTGGTGGCGCTCCGTCCCCAGCGCGCCAATGGACACGCGTACCATCCAGCGCTCGTCGAGCACGGCGGGAGTGACGTAGGCGCTGCCTGAATGGTTGAGCTTTTCCGCCCAGGCCCGGGTGTAGTTATCCAGCGCCTCACCATCAAGGCCTGGTGGCTCGTGGCGAATGCACAAGGTTTGCAGGGTGACGGCGGCTACCAGTTTCCAGTGTTTGCTGCCTTCAATCTGTTCTGCCAGCCAGCGGGCATTCGCCAGGTCACGCCGCAGCCGGGCCTGCAGGCCGCTGACGCCTTGCTCGCGGATCAGGAACCACAGCTTCAGCGCGCGGAACCGGCTGCCCAGGGAGATCCGCCAGTCGCGGTAGTTCCTGACCTGGCCGTCAGCCTTGGACTGTAGATAGCTGGGGTTGGTGGTCATGATGCGAATCAAGTGCTCGGGGTCGCGTACAAAGTACACCGAGCAATCAAACGCCGCCCCCAGCCATTTGTGAGGGTTGAGGACCAGCGAGTCGGCGTTCTCGATGCCGTGCCACAGCGCGCGGCATTCCGGGAGGATCATCGCGGCCCCGGCCATGGCTGAGTCGACATGCAACCACAGGCCGTGGCGTTGCGTCAGGGCGCCGATGGCTTCCAGGGGGTCGATGGCCATGGCTGCCGTTGTGCCGGTGGTCGCAATCACCACACAGGGTCTGTTCCCGGCAGCCAGGTCTTGTTCGATTGCCCGCTCCAATGCATGCGGTGACATTGCATTGTGTTCGTCGGTTGCCACGGTACGGATATTGTTCTGGCCGAACCCCGCCAGGATCGCGGCCTTGTTCACTGAACTATGGGCGTGGGCCGAGGTGTAGACGATCAAGGGGGCGCCGCTGTTTTGCAGGCCATCGTGCATCAGCGCGTAGTAGGAGCTGCGTTCGCGGGCGCTGATCAGCGCCACCAGGGTGGAGGTCGAGGCCGAGTCCTGGATCACTCCGCTCCAGTTGGCGCTCAGGCCGATCATGTCGCGCAGCCAATCGGTGGTGACTTCCTCGATTTCGGTCAGGGCCGGGCTCGATTGCCACGACAATCCCACCACGCCCAGGCCGGTACTCAAGCAATCGCCGAGGACGGAGGACAGTTCCACATTCGACGGGAAGAACCCGAAGAAACTTGGATGCTGCCAATGCAACAGACCGGGCATGATCAGTGTTTCGACGTCGCCCATGATCTGTTCGAACGGTTCGGCTGTCTCAGGCGGGCTGGCCGGCAATGCGGACCTGATTTCTCCCGGGGCCGTGGTGGGTTGCACACCGCGTTGCTCGATGTTTTGTCGATAGTCTGCAATCAGGTCGATCATGGCGTGGCCATGTCGGCGGAATTCTTCAGGTGTCATATCAGGGTGTCCGTCAGGAAGAGAAATAAAGGCGTTAGCACCAGAAGTAAAACGGCTGGCCAGTGGTATAGCCGATAAACGACTGGATGCTGATGCGCTTGCCTGAATCGAAACCGCAAATGGCATGGGGACGGCGAGTATTGATAATCACCAGTTCGTTTTTCTGCGGCTGGATGCGCAGCGGTTTTTGCAAACGATCTTCGGGCAGTTCCGCCCCTTCGAAACGGATGACCTCGTCGTAGGTAAACGCCTCGGTATCCCAAATGACCAGTTCACCTCCGGAAGGGGGTACTTCGAGGTAAATATTCGCGCTGAATTGATGTTCCAGTTCGGCAATCGACAAGGGCAGGCAATCGACATGGGGGACTGTTTCGGAGAGGTGGGCTGTCTCCGGGAACATGGCGCGGATAATGCCGCAGAACATCGGCTGGCCCTGGAACGCCGCGGTTGTCGCGCCTTCTGGCCACACCTGCCGGATATGCTCCATCAGTAGATGGATGGGTGGTTTGCGCGGGGCACAGAGGTCATCGATCACGCAGCGCATGTGGTTGGCGTCTGCGTAGTATTTCTGTTGCGAATAGCTGTCTGCGGCCTTGCCGTAGGTGGAGTTGAACGGTGTTCCCCAGCGATGGACACCATAGAAATGCTGGACAACTTTTCCGTGCTCATAGGTCTCGTGGTTATATTCCTGGAGCGTCGCCGTTTCGTTGATATGTTTATTTAGTACTTCGCTGGTTTGTTCATTCGCGTAGTCAGGTACCCGGATGGCAAGTATTTCTCCGCGAATAAGTTTTTCCAGGCTGAGTGTGTCGAGTTGCTCAAGTGCCAGGATCCCGGGCGCCTGGCTATGCGGGACTGCAGGTATTGATTCAACGCTGTTGAGGTCCGTCATGATGAAAACTCCATGTTAGTTACAGCACGTCATATAGATAACGTTTGTTTGGCTGGGGATTTACTGGCGACAGTGAGCGTCGGATGGCGCAGGGCCAAAGTTGAGGGAAAGACTTTTGGGGAGGTATAGGACTTTTCCGAGTAAACTTTTAAATACATCGGCGCTATCGGATCGCTTTATTTCACGCATAAAAAAAGGCGGCTACCCACTTAGGTAGCCGCCTTTTTCTTACTGCCGGTTTTGCTTAATCCGGCAGTTTGAACGCCATCACATAGTCACCCTGCTTGGTGCCCAGGGAACCATGACCGCCGGCCATGACCAGCACGTACTGCTTGCCGTCCTTGCCGGTGTAGGTCATTGGTGTGGTTTGCGCGCCTGCTGGCAGGCGGCCTTCCCACAACTGCTTGCCGTTTTTCACGTCATAGGCACGCAGGTACTGGTCAAGGGTACCGCTGAGGAAGGACACGCCACCGGCGGTGGTGAAAGTCCCGCCCAGGCTTGGCACGCCCATGGTCAGTGGAATCGGAACCGGCGAGCTGTCACGCACGGTGCCGTTCTTGTGCATCCAGATGGTCTGGTGGTTGGTCAGGTCGACCGCGGCCACATAACCCCACGCCGGCGCCTGGCACGGCAGGCCCAGTGGCGACAGCATGGCTTCGAGGATCACGCCGTATGGCGCGCCTTTGTTTGGCTGCACGCCTTCGGTTTCGCTGACCCGTGGGCCTTGCTTGGCAATATCGGCAGCCGGGATCAGTTTCGATTTGAACGCCATGTAGCTTGGGTTCACGAACGCGATCTGGCGAACCGGGTCGACGGAAATGCCACCCCAGTCGAACACGCCGAAGTTACCTGGGTAAACGATCGAGCCCTGCAGCGATGGCGGGGTGAACGGACCGTCGTAGCGCATGGATTTGAAGTCAATCCGGCACAGCATCTGGTCGAACGGCGTCACGCCCCACATGTCACGCTCCTTGAGGGGCGGTGGCATGAAGTTCAGGTCGGACTTCGGTTGGGTCGGTGCGGTGTGATCGCCGGCCACTGCGCCTTGCGGTACAGGGATTTCATTGATCGGCACTACAGGCTGACCGTTCGAGCGGTCGATCACGTAGATGCTGCCTTGCTTGGTCGACGCCATCACCGCTTGCTTCACGCCGTCAGCGGTCTTGATGTCGATCAGCGAAGGCTGGCCGCCCACGTCCATGTCCCACAGGTCATGGTGAGTGAACTGGAAGGTCCACTTCACGTGGCCGCTGTCGATGTCCAGGGCAGTCAGGCCGGCGCTGTACTTCTCGGAGTCCGGAGTCCGGTCGCCGCCGTACTGGTCGGGCATCTGGTTACCCATCGGCAGGTAGAGCATGCCGAGTTTTTCGTCCACCGCGAACATCGACCACATGTTTGGCGAGTTGCGGGTGTAAGTCTTGCCCTCGGCCAACGGGGTGGTGTCGTCCGGGTTGCCGCTGTCCCAGTTCCACACCAGCTTGCCGGTGTGCACGTCGAACGCACGGATCACGCCGCTAGGCTCGTCGGTGGAGACGTTGTCGGTCACGTGACCGCCGATTACCACCAGGTTCTTGGTGACGGCCGGTGGCGAGGTGGAGTAGTAACCGCCCGGGGCGAAGGTGCCGATGTTGGCACGCAAGTCGATCTGGCCTTTGTCACCGAAGTCTTCGCACATCTTGCCGGTGTCGGCGTTCAGGGCGATCAGACGGGTGTCGGCGGTAGGGACGAAGATGCGTTTCGGGCAGGCATTCGGCGCGGCGGCCGGGCTGGCGCTGCCAGTCGGGCTCTGTTCCGAGGCATACACGGCATCATCGTGATACGACACGCCACGGCAGGTCATGTGCGCCCAACCCTTGAAGTTGGCAGCACCTTCGCTGCTGATCTTCGGGTCGAAACGCCAGATTTCCTTGCCGGTGTCCGGGTCCAGGGCAATCACCTGGCTGTGAGGCGTGCACACGTAGAGCATGCCGTTGACTTTCAGCGGGGTGTTTTCCGCGGTGGTTTCACCGGGATCGCCTGGGCCAGGGATGTCGCCAGTACGGAAGGTCCAGGCTGGAACCAGCTTGTGGGCGTTTTCCGGAGTGATCTGTGCGAGTGGCGAGTAACGATCACCGAAGGCCGAACGGCCATAGGAGTTCCAGTCACCATCAGCCTGGGCTGGCGCAGTGCTGGCCATGCCCGGTACCGCATCGCGGTCCAGCTGGCCTTTCTTGACCATGGCGCCCGGGTCGGTGAATTGGCTGGCCAATGCAGCGGCGCCGGCCAGTACGACCGCGACGCTCAGCGCGCCAGTGCCCAGCGGCGAGGCTTGGCCACGCAGCAACGGACGGCGGAACCACGGGAGCAGCATGACGATGCCGAGGGCAAACAGCAGGGCCAGGCGCGGTACCAGTTGCCACCAGTCCAGGCCGACTTCCCACAGCGCCCATACGGTGCTGGCAAACAGCACCAGTGCGTACAAGCCCAGCGCCGCACGGCGTGTAGCCAGCAGCAACAGGCCTGTGACGGTGATGCCGAGACCGGCCAGCAGGTAATACAGCGACCCGCCGAGCATGCTCAGCTTGATCCCCCCGGCCAACAAGGCCAGGCCCATTATCAGCAGCAAGATCCCCAGCAGCCTGGGCAGCAGGCGACTTGGACTTGAAGCACCATCAGTGCTCATAGTGTGGTTCTCCGTTACGTTTTGAATTGATTGCGCACAGTTCACTGTAGATGACGTTCCGGCGCAGGCTTGGTTCAGGGCTAATTCGTTTTCTTCAGAATTTACTTACAACGTCAGAATGAGCTTTGCAGCTTGATCCCGCCGATGAGTGCGTCATCCACCTGGGCCACGGCTCCGGGGTGACGGATGTATTGCAGGTTCGGGCGCACCGTCAGCCACTGGGTGACATGGATGCCGTAATAGAGCTCAGCGCTGTATTCCGTGTGTTGAATCGGCAGGTAGGACGGGTCATCGAAGTCGTATACCGCGTGGGCCTGGTTGCTTGCCTCGGCATTCTTGCGGTAGGCCGGGTTGACGTGCACCCGGGCCACGGCGAAACCGATATCGTCCTTGGCGCGGGCGTCGAACAGGCCCTTGTAGACCACGCCGGCTTGCACGTAGTTATCCACAGCGTTGGTTTTCTTGTCGTGCATCGTGCCGTTGGCGAACACGTTCAAGCCCCGCGAATGGTCGCTGGCCAGGCTGGTGACTTGCTGCTGCACCCCCAGCCACACCCCGTGCTTGCTGGAGGCGCTGCGATAGGCCTCGCCGCTGAGGGCTGCCGGCTGGTCGTTGCGGTCTTTATACACATCGCTGGCCTTGGCGCTGCTGTAGTAGTAGCCGGCGCGGTATTCGCCGGGCAGGCCGTTCAGCGTAGGCGTCCACACCAGCTCAACCGGGAGCAGGGCGCCTTGGGTGCCGCTGCCGCTGAGCTTGAAGCCGTTGCCGCGATCGAGGTTGGACGGGTTCTGTTCGTAGGCGCCGACCTGGGCGTACAACTCGGGCGTCAGGTGATATTTGACCCGCAACGCCCACTGGCTCACCGGCCAGTTGTACCAGATGCTGCCAACCCAGTTACCGACCTGCGAGCCGCAGAATGCGAGGTTCTGGAAGTCGCAGGGGAAGCTGTTGAAGTCTTCACCTTCGCCAAAGCGCCCGGCCTTGATGTCGAGCTTTTGGTCGAAGAATTTCTGCTGGTACCACATCTGCGTCAGGCGCCAGGTCTGGCCACGGCCCCAGACTTCCTGGGACGAGGTAAAACCGCCCACACGCGGATCGTTGACCCGGTCATTGGTGATGTTGTTGCCGCTGCGCTCGGTTACCGTCAACTGGAACTCGGCGTCGTGCCAGCCGAGGATCTTCTGCAGATCCAGGTGCGTGCCCAGGCCGAATTGGTCGCTGTAGCGCGCAGTGCGGTCGTGATCCGAGCCGCCGTGCAGGTTGCTGCCCATTTCGCCGGTGTAGTCGAATTTGAAGTCGTAGCCTTGTTGAGACAGCGCTGTCCGAGTGCCGCCGAAATCACCCAGCATCCACGGTGATTCAGCGTCAAAGGCAGGTGCGGCCTGGGCACAGTTGATCAGGCCGAACGGTAACAGCGCAGCGCACAGGCGCAGGTTTGGGAAAGCAGGCATAGGCAAAATGGGGTCTTAATATTTTATGGTTTTGAAACGCAAACAGCGGCCTGGCGCGTTCGCACAAGGGCGTTGAACACGGGCGGTCGATGGTTTGGTGGAATGATGAAACGTTTCAGTTTGTTGCTGACAAGGATAAAGCCCTGGCGCGGGGAGAGAAAGGGCTAAACGGAAGATGGATTCTTTCGGATTTGGTAATAGTGCGCTGGATCGTCGGATTTGGTAGCAATCTGTGCGTTGGTTTGTGTTTGAGGGCGTGGTTATCTGCGTCACCAAAACAGATGGGGGGTCGACATGGAAGGCGACGATAACGTGGGTGAGGCAAAGGCCGTAACAGCCGGGGAACTAGTCATTATTCTCGGTCAGTATCACAGTGCAATGTCCAGACTGGGCTCCGGGATCATCAGTTTGTCCGGTGCTCTGAAACACAGTGAAAATGCCGAAGTGAAAGAGGCGGCAGATGAGGCTTGGTTAAAACTGAATGAGTTTATCGATTACATGGACAGCGTCGCTGATGATTTAAACGCGTTGGCCAAGGAAAAAGGCATCCCAAATGGCGAATGACCTCAAGAATAATGTGAGTTATCTTCGACACGAGTATCGTCAAGCCTCTTCACTCGAGAGTACCCGCAAAAGTGGTGGAGGCAGCGGAGGAGGAAACGACTTGGAAAAGCGTATTGATACGATTGAAAAAGCACTTCCTGATATACGCGATCGGCTTTCGCGAGTAGAGACGAAGCTCGATGGCATAAAAGAACAGATGGTGACCAAGGCTGACCTGATCGCCACAAGGGCCGAGTTTCGTGAAGACACATCAGGGCTGCGTCTTGAGATCGCCAATTTCAGGACAGACATGCAATCAATGGAAACCCGTATCCTGAAATGGTTTGTTGGAACTGCGGGCGTTCTGTCTGCCATCGCCTTTGGCGTCGCCCGACTCGTCCACTGACGTTTTCCGTTCGAAGCCCGGCTTCCCGCCGGGCTTTCTGGTTTTTAAGCCAACTTCGCCAAACACTCTTCAAGAATATCCAGCCCTTCCTCCAGCACCGCCGCTTCAATCGTCAACGGCGCCAGCAGGCGGATGATATGCCGCGATTTGCCGCTGGGCATCAGCAACAAACCCGCCTCGCGGGCCAGTGCCAGCAGCTGGGTCAGTTGTTGTGGCGCCGGGCTGCCGTCGGCGTTGGCCAGTTCGATGCCACGCATGGCGCCCACGCCGGTCAAGCGGCCGAGGTAGGGGGAGAGCCTTTTCGAACACCATGATTCATAGCGACTGACGATCGCTTCTTCCTGCTGCGCGCCCCAACCTTGCAGGTGCTCGTCCGTCATTTCATCCAGGGTGGCCAAGGCCGCCGCGCAGGCAATCGGGTTACCGGAGTAGGTGCCGCCGAGGCCGCCTTTGGGCAGGTTGTCGAGCAATGTCTTGCGACCCACCACCGCACCCAACGGCACACCGCCGGCGATGCTTTTGCCCAGCAGGATCAGGTCCGGTTCGATGCCCAGGCGTGAGAAGGCGAAGCGCTGGCCGGTGCGGCCGAAGCCGGACTGGATTTCATCGGCAATCAACAGGATGTTTTTCTCATCGCAGAAGCGTCGCAGGGCCTGGGCAAATTCCACGTCCAGCGCCAGGAAACCACCTTCGCCCTGCACGGGTTCGATGATGAAACAGGCCACGTCGTCGACGTCGATTTCCACGCTGAACAGGCGGTCCATCGCCTTGAGTGCTTCGCCGCAGGTCACACCGTTGTCGCGGCTGGGGTAGGGCAGGTGGAACACCGGCCCCGGCAATACGCCGACTTTTTGCTTGTATGGCGCGACCTTGCCGTTGAGATTGAGCGTCGCCAGCGTGCGCCCATGAAACGCACCGTCAAAGGCGATGACGGCGGTGCGGCCAGTGGCGCCGCGGACAATTTTCAGGGCGTTTTCCGCCGCTTCCGCGCCACTGTTGGTGAGCATGCCACTGACCGGGTAATCCACCGGGATGAATGCGGTAAGACGGTCCATCAGTTCGATGTAGGGCGCGTGAGGCGCAGCATTGAAGGCGTAGTGGGTGAGCCTGGTGGCCTGGTCGCGGATCGCCTCCACCACACGCGGGTGGCAGTGGCCCAGGTTGAGCACGCCGATGCCGCCGACGAAATCGATGAAGCGCTTGCCGGTGGTGTCCCAGACTTCGGCGTTCCGGCCATGGCTGAGGCTGATGGGGTGGACGATGGAAATCGACTGGCTGATGGTTTCGCGGCTCATGGATCCGGGACTCAAGAATAGGATGCGTCCTTTTATCTAAGCCGTGAGCCGCCTTGCCCCGCAAACGAAATAAAGTCGCCGGGTCATTATTAAAAGTCGGGATGTGCTATGGCGAGGGAGCAAGCTCCTTCGCCACATCCACCATCCAGTTCAGGAACGCCTTCACTTTCGGGATCTCCCCGGCATGTTCGGCATGGGCGATAAAGTGCGCGCCGGCACTCGGCATTCTGTAATCCCAGGGGATCATCAGGCTGGCGTTCGCCAATTCCTCGGCCACCAGATACTGTGGCACCAACGCCACGCCGTACCCCGATTGCGCGGCGCGGATGCACATGTAGAACGTGTCGAAACGCGGCCCGTGGTAGCTGTTTTGCGAGTGCAGGCCCTGTTCCAGAAACCACTCGTGCCAGGCTTCCGGGCGCGAGGTGCATTGCAGCAAGGTGTGGCGGGACGAGGCGTCGCTGCCAGCGGCAACAAACCCGGGGGCACAGACCGGCACCACGGCTTCGCGAAACAACTCGATGCAAGTTGCCCCCGGCCACGCTCCCTGGCCGAAGAAAAACGCGATATCCGCCTTGGCCTGCAACACGTCGAACGGCTCCAGTTCGTTGCGCACGTCCAGGTGGATATTGGGATGGCGCGCGGCAAAATCCTTGAGCTTGGGCACCAGCCAGCGGTCACCGAAGGTCGGCTGGGTGGCGATGCGCAGCACTTCGGTCTCGCCACCGTAGGTGAGGATGTAGCGGCTGGAAATATCCACCTGGTTGAGGATCTTGCGTACTTCCTCCAGGTACAGCGAGCCCGCCGGCGACAGGTACAAGCGCTGGCGCACTCGCTGGAACAGCGGGTGGCAGAGCATCTCTTCGAGCTGTGCCACCTGCTTGCTCACCGCGCTCTGGGTCAGGTGCAGTTCTTCGGCAGCGCGGGTGAAACTCAGGTGGCGGGCGGCGGCTTCGAAGCACTGCAGGGCGGTCATCGAAGGGGTCAAGCGTTTCGAGATCATGAGAAGTTCATTCCAAATCGGAAGGAGCCTTTGCCTAAACGTCGTTTGTGGCCAAGGTGTAAAGCCGTTGATACTGACCGGCAACACTATAAACGGCGCGGGTTTGTGGCGCCGAATAATAAAGACCGACAGGGAGCGCCTTGCATGAAGCACATGAAATCCACGTTGGCGGCATTCACCGCCGCAGCACTATTGGGGCTGGCCGCAAGCGCACACGCGGGGGCGACCCTGGATGCGATCCAGAAGAAGGGTTTTATCCAGTGTGGGGTCAGTGATGGGTTACCGGGTTTTGGCGTGCCGGACGCCAACGGCAAGATGACCGGCATTGATGTGGACGTGTGCCACGCCGTCGCCGCAGCACTCTTTGGTGACGCGTCGAAAGTGAAGTTCAGCCAGTTGACCGCCAAGGAGCGTTTCACTGCGTTGCAATCCGGCGAGATCGACCTGATTTCCCGCAACACCACCTGGACCAGTTCCCGTGACGCGGGCATGGGCATGGTGTTCACCGGCGTGACCTACTACGACGGCATCGGGTTCCTGGTGAACACCAAGCTCGGTGTGAAGAGCGCCAAGGACCTGGACGGCGCGACCATCTGCATCCAGGCCGGCACCACCACCGAGCTGAACGTCTCGGATTACTTCCGCGCCAACGGCCTGAAGTACACGCCGATTACCTTCGACACTGCTGACGAAAGTGCCAAGGGCCTCGAAGCGGGCCGCTGCGACGTGCTCACCACCGACCAGTCGGGGCTGTACGCCCAGCGGATCAAGATGGCTCACCCGGATGAGTTCGTCGTATTGCCTGAAGTCATTTCCAAGGAGCCATTGGGCCCGCTGGTGCGCAAGGGCGACGACGAGTGGTTCAGCATCGTCAAGTGGACGCTGTTCGCCATGCTCAATGCCGAGGAAATGGGCATCACTTCGCAGAACGTTGAAGAGCAAGCCAAGTCCAGCAAGAACCCGGACGTCGCCCGTTTGCTCGGCGCAGACGGTGACTACGGCAAGGACCTGAAACTGCGCAAGGACTGGGTCGTGCAGATCGTCAAGCAAGTGGGCAACTACAGCGAGGTGTTCGAGCGCAACATCGGCCAGGGCAGCGTGCTGAAGATCAAGCGCGGCCTTAATGCCCTGTGGAGCAACGGCGGGATCCAATACGCGCCGCCGGTTCGCTGAGGTTTCACGAAGAAACCGTGTCCTTGCCCGCCGCCTTGGAGCGATACAACGCCTGATCGGCCCTGGCCATCAGGCAGGCGGGTGACTCATCGTTGCGTCGCTCTACCACGCCGAGGCTCAACGTCACCTTGAAACTGCCCACGGCGGGCAAGTCCTTGAGCGCACAGCGCATCCGCTCGGCCAATTCCCGCGCGGTCTCCAACGTGCTTTTGGGCACGATGACCATGAATTCATCGCCGCCCCAGCGGGCCAGCAAGTCGCCGTGGCGAATGCAGGCCTCCAGGCATTCCACCACGCGCACCAGGGTTTCATCGCCTACGGCATGGCCGTGCTGATCGTTGATGGGCTTGAAGTCGTCAATGTCCATGGCGATCAGCGACAGCGGCAGGCGAAACCGTTGGGCGCGAGCGCACTCTTCCAGCAGGACGCGTTCAAGGCGGTAACGATTGGCCACGCGAGTCAAGGCGTCGCGTTCGGCCAGGGAGCGATTCTCGTCCAGTTGCAACTGCAGTTGTTGATTGACCCGCGACAGCTCGCGGGTGCGCTCGGCCACCAGGGCTTCAAGGGATTGATTGCGGCGCTCCAGCTGTTCGATGGACTGTTTGCGCGCCTGGATACTGCGGTGGGCGCCGACCATGCGTGCCACCGAGCCGTCGTCGTTACGTGCGATCACGTAGCCGCGGTCTTCGATCCACAGGTAGGAGCCGTCTTTCTTGCGGCAGCGGTATTCGGCTTGATAGTGAGTGGTGCGGCGGTTGATGTAGTTATCAAACAGCACCATCACTTGGGGATAGTCATCGGGATGAATCACGTTTTCCCAGGTGAATACGCTGTTTTCCAGGGAGTGATGGGCATAGCCGAGCATTTCGTACCAGCCGGGGTTGCGGTAGACGAACCCGGTGTTGGCGTTCCAGTCCCAGATCCCGTCGCTGACCAGCTCCATGATGGCATGCAGCATGTCGGCGTTAAGGTCGCAAAAGTCCTTCCTTGACGGTTCGCTGCCGGATGTATCGTCCATTGCGCACTCCCTGCGTGGACTGGCTCCTGGGGCCAGCCAAAATTGATGCCGATACTCCGTGGCTGGCGGTACTGTACAACGGCGCCTTGGCGCTTAGAAGGGGGTCTTTGGTCTAGTGGGGATGTGGCTAAAAGCCACTACTTGCTTGGGTTCAGCTTCTGATCAGGCGCCGCCATCCTGGTCCTGGGCGCCCCATTGGCATTGTGCTGATAAATCGCCTCAGGCTGCCCCTGCCGGTTAAAAAACACCTGCCCGATCCCGGCAGAATTCCAGAGCCGTTCGCCCGCTTCAGCGTGTTCCGGAATATGCGGCACTACCTGCATGAGTCGGCGACGGGTGAACCAGTTCAGCGGTGAGCGCGGTGAGTAGAGCCATCGATTGAGACGGTCGAACCATTCCAGCAAGCGCGGCGGGAATTCGTTCTTGATGCCGCTGCTGGTGATCTGCCAGATTTTTGGACCGGCATTGCGGTGGCGAATCAGCACTTCATAGACGAACGAGTAGTGCACGTCTCCCGAGAGGATCACGTAGTTGCCCGGTGTGCGGGAGTGACGAAAGATGTTGAGGATCACCTGTGCCGCGCCGCGGTGGGCCATCCAGTTTTCCGCGTCCACCAGCAGCGGGTAGCCGCACCAGCTGAAGGCCTTCTGTACGGTTTCGATCAGCTTGACGCCGAAGATCGGCGCCGGTGAAACGATGATCGCGCAAGGGTGATCCAGCAGCTCCTGTTGCAGTTCGCTCAGCGCTTCCCAGTCCAGCAGGCCGGAGGGTTGCTTGAGGTTGAACTCGCTGCGCCAGCGCCGGGTACGGGTGTCGAGCACTACCAGTGCGGGGGTGGTGGGCAGCACGTAATGCCATTGCTGGAACTTCAGCAGGTCATCCACCAGCTCATCTTGAGCGACAGGCTGCAGGTAGTTGTCGTGGGCCTGTGTGGTGAGCGCCAGGGTTTTGCCGATCACCGTATCGAACGCATCCGGGTTATTGCCCCAGCCCTGGCACAGCATGTAGGCCAGCAGTGCGTTGCCGATGATGCGCTTGGAGAACGGATGCCCGTAGGCGGTTTCTTCCCATTGGGCGCTGAGGTTCCAGTCGTCGGTGATGTCGTGATCGTCGAAGATCATCAGGCAGGAGAGGTGGGCGAACACCCTGGCCACGCCACCCAGGCCGTCACGGAACGTGTCGATCTGCACTTGCTCGTGCCCATAGCGTACGTGCCCTTCGGCGCGCAGTTGCGGCGCTTGCGGTGTGATCAGCTGCCACGGTACGGGCGACCACGCCAGCAGGTACATCGCCATGACTTCGGCAAAAGTCACCAGGTGGTTGTCGGCGCTGCTGCTGGTGAAAATAGGCTTCTTCACCCCGCCAAAAAAACGCTCGCGCAGGGTCTCGTTGCTCTTCAGGGCGGGCAACAGGTCGGCTCGATGGTAGTAGCTGGCGGCATGCTCATAAAGCGCGGCGCTGTTGTCGACGACGGCACCGTCGAGGTGTTCGTCGAACAGGCCGAGGCGCGTGATCAGCGCATGAATGGCCCGCAGCATCGGCCCCGCGACATCGTCGGCGTAGACCTGGTCGCCACTCATCATCAACAAGGCCGGGCGTTCCTCCAGGGTGTTCGATTCGGCCAGCAGCCGGTCGACACACAGCAAACCGTCGGCTGCGCTGTGATGGGGCTTGCGGCAGGAACCGTGGACCAATTGGTGGATGCGGCTGTGCAGGACGAAATGCGGGCCTTGTGCGCCCGGGTAGAGCAGGTGCGGCGCCCATTCGGCGATACCGGCACGGTTTACCAGCAGGTCGTAGCCGATGCTCACGTCCTGGGGCAGGGCTTCCGCCAGCGGTACGTCGATCAGATGGATAAAGGCCTGGCGCCCGACGGGCACCACCTTGCATTGGCTGGCGTCCAACTCGATATCGAGCGCCGCGCCTTGGGCGACTTGCAGCCTCAGGGTCAATGCCAGGGGACGACTTCCCACCAGCCACATCACCAGGCGCCGCGGTTCCAGGCGTCGCAGCAACGGGCCGGCGAGTACAGCGGGAAGTGTGTCGGGGTGAGGCATCAAGGCAACGGCTCTGGGCAAGGTTGGGCCGAAAAGGTAACGCATTGAATGTCAGCGTTTTGTTAAGGCGCGATACCCGGGCGAGCGGCAAATTACCCGGCGCCCAATGGCCCGGCTATAAACCTTTCATCTCAAATCATGACTGCGTGGCGCAGGCCTCGCCTTCGGCGATCATCCAGCGCAGCACTTCGGCCAGGGCCACACTGTGCTGGCGCTCGACCCAGCGCACACCCTGCGGGCTGTACTGTTCGACATAGCGGCTCAGCACCAGGCGGCCCTGCTCCGACGACAGGCTCAGGCGGGTCTCCCGGCAGAGCAGGGCGCTGGTCCCGCGTTTACGAACCTGACGTTGCAGGACCAGTGAGCTTGATTCAGAAATCATCGCCGGCTCCCTGTGCACAATTATCGGCCTGAGGCGACGTCGCCCCCTGCTTGCCCTCCAGCACAAAGGCCGCGCGGTGTTCGGCCACCACGTTACGCAAGGCACTGTAGTAGTCCGGCAGCTTTTGCAGGCTGTCGGTCAGCGGCAGCAACGAGGCGCGCGTGTCCACTGTGCCACCCACCAGGCTGATGGTGCCCAGGGTTTGCGCGGTATCGCTGTCGCCCAGCGGCGCCACCAGGAAGTTCAGGACCTTGCCCGCCGCATCGCGGCTGTTGCCGGTGCCCAGCAACGGCAGTTCGACAATCGGCCCGTTGCCAATCCCCCACACGCCAAAGGTCTGGCCGAAGTCGGCGGTGTGGCGAGGGATGCCCAGCGGGTCCGAGACATCAATCAAGCCGACGATCCCCACGGTGGTGTTCACCGCAAAACGTCCCAGGGTGTTGATCGAGCGCCGTGGGTTGCCTTGCAGCAGGTCGTTGATGAAGACCTTGGGTTCGCTGAAGTTGCTGGCGAAGTTATGCACACCCTGCTGGAAAAACTCCGGCATGTATCGGTAGCCTCGGGCTACAGGCGCCAGGGCGTAGTCATCCACCGCGCGGTTGAAGGCGAACACGCCCCGGTTGACTGGTTCGGCGGGGTCATACACCGGGTAGGAAACCTGTGCGCAGCGTGTGGTACTCGTTACGTTGGCCGGGCTCGCGCAGCCTGTGAGGTAAGACACAGTCAGCAACAACACCGCCTGGCGAGCCAGGTGCTGGGGGTACGTCAGCGAGCGCATGGGGTCAGTCTCCGGGAAAAGGAAGCCGATGCTGGCAGCCGCAGCTTGCGCAAAGATGTCTGCTTTATTGCGCCGTTGACGCTTTATTGCACGATTGAAATATATGACGGGCCGCGTCGAATGGTTTTAGATGGCGCATCGACAAGACCAAGTGATGCCCATCGGTGAGCCATCTTTTAATCGTGGACGATGACCTCGAGGTCCTCGCCCTGCTGAAGAAATTCTTCCTGCAACATGGCTACACGGTCGAGACCGCCGCCAATGGCGCCGAGCTGTGGGCGGCCATGGAGCGTACACCTGCCGACCTGATCATCCTCGACCTGATGCTGCCGGGGGATAACGGCCTGTTGCTGTGCCAGCGCCTGCGCCAGCAATACGCAACACCGGTGATCATGCTGACCGCCATGGGCGAACTGAGTGATCGCGTGGTGGGCCTGGAAATGGGCGCCGATGATTACCTGAGCAAACCTTTCGATGCCCGTGAATTACTTGCCCGGGTGCGCGCCGTACTGCGTCGGGCGGGTGAAAACCGGCCGACGTTGGGCGACGTGTCGCGCCCGCTGATTCGTTTCGCCGGCTGGCAACTGGACCTGACGCGCCGTGAGTTGCGCTCGCCGGACCAGGTGATGATCCCGTTGTCGTCCGGGGAGTTCGACCTGCTGCTGGTGTTCGTCGAACACCCGCAGCGCGTGCTCACCCGCGAGCAATTGCTGAACCTGGCGCGGGGCCATAGCCACGACGCGTTCGACCGCAGCATCGACGTGCAGGTCAGCCGCCTGCGACGCAAGCTGGAGTTCGACACCAAGCGCCCGGCGATGATTCGTACCGTGCGCAACGGTGGTTACCAGTTCACCGTCGCGGTGACCCGCCCATGAGCCGCTTCAAACCTCGGGACACCGTGGCCCGCTGGATTGCCCTGACCATCCTGATTGCGATGCTCACAGCGCTGGCCTTCAATGCGCTGTTTGTGCAACTGGCTGGCGTTTGGGCCAGGCCGCCGTTGGGTGAAACCGGCCTGTTGGAGAAGGTCGCGGTGATCGTGCGGATGATCGAAGCGGCAGAGCCGTCCCAGCGCGCGCAACTGACTCGGGCAGTGGCCGATGACAGCTTCAATGTGAGTTGGTCGGCCACCCGCACAGGCATTGATGTGCCGGTTCTGGAAGACCCGGGGTTTCACTCCGACCAGGTGTTCAAGCAGTTGCTCAAGGGGCCGGAGCGGCGGATGGAAGCCTACGAACCGTCCGACTGGCCTGGCCCCGGCGGGCGCTATGCGCTGGTGGTGCAACTGGTGGATGAATCCTGGCTGATGTTCAGCGCGCCGTCGCGCAGCTGGGGCCTGGCGGAAGGCCCGCGAAGCCTGATCGTGCTGATGCTGGTACTGATTTCCACCGCGCTGGTCACGCTGATCGCCACCCGGCGCCTGGCCCGGCCGCTGCAGTATTTCGCCCAGGGTGTGCGACGTTTCGGCGCCGACTTTCGTGCGCCGCCTATCGAGCCGGTCGGCCCCCAGGAAATCCGCCAGGCGATTCTCGCGTTCAACGGCATGCAGGCGCAGTTGCAGCACTTCATCCAGGACCGCACCCAGATGCTCGCCGCGATTTCCCATGACCTGCGTGCGCCGCTGACCCGCCTGCGTCTGCGGGGGGAATTCATCGAAGATGCCGACCAGCAGCACCGCCTGTTCCGGGATGTCGACGAGATGCAGGCGATGATCAACACCGCGCTGGAATTCTTTCGCGACGATGCGCGTCTGGAACAGGCTACCCAACTTGACCTCGCTGAGTTGCTGCAAACGCTGATTGACGATTACCGCGACCAGTCCATCGACATCACCTTCAATGGCCCGCCACGGCTGGTGTATTTCGGTCGCCCGCTGGGGCTCAAGCGAGTGATGACCAACCTGATGGACAATGCGATCCACTACGGGCGGGCGCCGGAAATCGAACTGCAACCGAGTCCGGGCGTGGTGACGATACGGGTACTGGACCGTGGCCCGGGCATCCCGCAGGAGCAGCATGAGCAGGTGTTCCTGCCGTTCTTTCGGCTGGAAGGCTCACGCAATAAAAGTACCGGCGGGGTCGGTTTGGGCCTTTCCACGGCACGGGCGATTGTCCTGGAACACGGTGGAACGCTGACGTTGGAGAATCGCCCGTGTGGCGGGTTGGCCGCCGTGGTGGTGTTGCCGGTTTAGGAAGGCTTAAACCCTCACGGCAAATTGCCTTTTCCCAGATCAGTCAGATTACCGCTATTCGACTGAAAAATTTGCTGGTTGGAGCTGCTACGCGAGGGCTCATCGTTTGGTTTGAGGGCCGGCTGAACAGGTTGGACGGGTTGAGTGGCTTGAGGCGAATGAGTGGGTTGATTGAAGGATTGGATATGGAAAGCGCTGCCAATGATTGGAAAGGACATAGATGTTGGCTCTCATTAGAAAGGACGTGAAGTGTGCGCATTCACCTCCCTTTGAGTGCGTCCTGATCAGTGGCCCTGGCCCGGTCCGGCGTTCCGGGCCTTTGGGTTTCCATATGCTTCGCCGTCTCGATGAGGCGCCGTTTCAAGCCGGCTTGGGCACCGTAAACCGAAACTCGCTGCCTCGCCCCAACTCACTCTCAGCCTCGATCCGCCCGCCGTGGGCCTGCACGATGCCTTGGGTGATGTACAAGCCCAGGCCGCTGCCGGTGGGATTGTTTTCGGTTTGCGTCCAGTAGCGATCAAACACGTGAGGCAACTGATCAGGGGCGATCCCTTCGCCGGAGTCACGCACCGAAAACACGATCTCTTCGCCATTGCTCAACGCACTGATGCCGATATTGCCCTGGCGCGGGGTGAACTTGATGGCGTTGCCGATCAGGTTCGACAGCACCTGGAACAACCGTTCCGGGTCGGCATGGATTTGCAGCCCGGGTTCGGCATTGAAGGACAGGTCGATGCCCTTTTCCATCGCCAGGGGCGCGAGCAGTGAATAGGCCTCCTCGAACATCTGGCTCACGTCCAGGGCCACCGGCTTGACGGTGTAGCGCCCGGCTTCGATCTTCGAGGTGTCGAGCAAATCTTCCAGCAGCACATTCATGCGCCCGGCGGCTTGTTGCATGGTATCGATGGCCGAGGAAATCCGTCGCGAGGTGTGTGGGCCATCGGAACTGAAGGCCTTTTGCATCATGCCGCAGAGCATCGAGATCACCGTCATCGGGTTGCGCAGGTCGTGGGAAACCACCGCCACCAGTTCATCCCGGGCGCGCACCGCCTGTTGTTCACGCAGCACCTGGCGGGCCAGGTCATTTTCCAGGGCCGAGCGGCGCAGGTCGTTGGCGGCGAAGCGGTCACCGTGGCTCCATTTGGTGGAAATGCCGGCCATCTCCACCTTCCAGATTTCAAACGAGGTGCGTGGGCGAAGGTGCAGGCCCGCGTCGGTGCTTTCCAGGTCCAGGGGTTTGTTCGGGTCGCCGCTCCAGTTGATGTTTTCCTTCACTTCGGGACGAAACCACAACACGCCGTTGTCCACCGGCTTGGGCAAGCTCATGGCCAGCACGCCACTGGCTACGTGCTGGTATTCAGCCGCCGGCGGGTAAACCGAGGCCAGGTTATGGCTGGCAAACACCGACTGCCCGGCCTCTTGCAGCCACTTGTGCAGGGCGCGAATCTGCGCAGGTTCCGGGCAATTGCCGTAACGGTGCAGTTGCTTGTCTTCGATGATCGCCACACCGCCTGCGAGGGTCAGGTCCATCAGCAATTGCGGACGCTGCGCCAGGCCATCGAAGACGTTTGCGGGCGAGGCCTGCATGGCCTGGCTGAGCAAGGCCAGGGCCTCGACTTTTTCTTCGCGCTGGCGGCTTAGGTCCAGGGCCTCCATGGCGCTGATCTGCAACGACAGCACCTGGCCGATGGTCTGGCACGCGGTGCGCAAATCATTGGGCACCAGCAGCGGCTGGCGGTTGCCGCAACTGATCAGGCCCCAGAGTTTGTCGCCGGCCATCAGGGAGATGCTCATGGACGACAGCACCCCCATGTTTTTCATGTACTGGCAGTGAATCGGCGACACGCTGCGCAGGGTGGCGAAGCTCAGGTCCAGGGGCTGGCCGGTGTCCGGGCGCAGCCTGGGCACCAGCGGCACTGCCTCGTAATCGGCATTGGGGATGATCCGCAGCCAATTGGTGCGGTACAGCTCCCGGGCTTGTTCGGGGATGTCAGACGCCGGGAAGAACAGGCCGTTGAACAATTCCATCGACGGGGCGGACGCTTCGGCGATCACCTGGCCGTGGCCTTCCTCTTCGAAACGATAAATCAGCACCCGGTCGTAGCCGGTCATGGCCTGGATTTCGTTGACGCTGATTTCATACAAGGCTTGCAGGGTTTTCGCCGCCTGCAGGCGTTGAAGCATCTTGCCCAGGTTGCTGGTCCGGCCATTGAATGCCCGCGGCTGGAAGTCCTTGAGCCGTGGTTCGAACTCCAGCACCAGCACATCCTGATGGCGGTGCAGCAAGCCTTCGAACTCGGCGCCGTTGAGGGTCATGTGCAGCGGTGCGGCGTCGAAAAAGCTGTTTTGCGTGACCATGGCCCGGACGGCTTCGGCATGTTCAATGCCGATCAATGTGTGCAGCGGCTGGCCCAGCAGGGATTCCGGTGAGTGGTTGAACAGTTCGGCTACGTTGGCGCTCACCTGCACGATATGCAGGTCTGGCTCGGACAGGGTCAGCAGCGCACCGTGGGGCTGGATGGCCCCCGGGAAGCGGATGGGCTCGTCTGCACAGTTGGCAAGCAACTCTTCAAAATCTTCGGGTTTCATAGCAGTACCTCCTGGCTGTCGAGCCATTGCTCAAAGCAGCTGAATGTCGAGCGGGCCGCGTTCACGGCGCGCAGTTTGGCGTGCGCATCGAGGGGCACATGGCTCAGGTAGTCGAGAAAGTCTTTCCAGCGCCGCCCGGTTTCAGCGCCGTACACGTTGAGAAACGCGCCGCCGTTGTCGGCATCCAGTCCCAGGCGCTGGGCCATTTCCCGGCGCAGGATCTGCCCGCCCAGGGTGGCACCTTCCAACACATACAGCGCGCCCAGGCAGGCGGCCGGCGTGTCGAGGAGCGGTAGCGACAGGCAATGGGGAAGGGCGGCGATGGCTCGGGCGTCCAGGCCCAGGGCGTGGAGATCCGTCAGCAAGGTGGGAGTTTTGCGACGCAGCACCTGATCAAACCCCACGGGTATCAAGCCGCTGTCGTTCAGCGTCGTTTCCAGAGGGTTGTAGAACCCGTAATAGGCCTGGAGCAGGCGTTTATACCGAGTGTGATCGAGCTGCGGGGAGAAAAACGGCAAGCGCTTTTCCAGGGCGACGTGCAGTAAAGCGGTACCCGAGCGCAGGGCTTCAAGTACAGGGGGCGCACCAACGTCATGGGCCTGTGAATGCATTCAGTAAACTCGAACTGGGGGCCTGCTGGCCATGTAAGGTTGCTTAATAACTGACCGCAGGAGTCGCCGTGAAGTTCGCCTTGGCTGATATCGCGATGCTATCAGTGCATGGGCGAACCCTGCACCAGGGCCGACTGCACGCAGTCGATCAGGCGCTTGGTGGTCCACGGCTTGGGCAGGAACCGCACGGTGCTGCCCAACTGCGAGGCCATTGCGGTGTTGCCCGAGGTCAGCACCACCGGCAGCGTCGGCCAGCGATGGGCGACGACCTTGCTCAAGTCGTAGCCATTGAGCAGGCCGGGCATCTGGATATCGCTGACAATCAAGTCTACCGGATCACTGGCTCGTTCAAGAAAAATCATTCCTTCGTCTGCGGACGGGAACGAGGTCACCACCGCGCCGAAATCCTCCAGTACATCTACCATCAACGAGCGAATGATTTCGTCGTCTTCCAGCACCAATATCGATGGCTGAGCCATGATCCTTACTCCACCATCCGGGTTAAGTAAGGTGGAGTGGGGCGCCGTCGATTAGGTTCGATTGGATGTTTTTTTTGCGATGGGTGGTCATTTGGTTGTCTTTGAATTGCGTCAGGGCAGGGCGCTCCACTGGCGAAACCTGCTAGAAGCGTTCATCCAGCAGCGCCGGCAACGTCAGCTCCTTGACGAAACTGGCGCCGGACAGGCTCAAGACCATACGCACCACCTGCACCACGTCATGCACCGGAATCAATTGGCCCTCACCGCGCTGTTCGGCCTGGGTGCGTGAGGTGCTCAAGGAATCTTCGGTATTCAGATAGCCCAGGTTCAGGCAAGTGACACCCAGGCGTTGCTGGCGATAGCCTTCACGCAGCGCATCGGCGATGCCGCGCAAGGCGAATTTCGAGGCGCCGAACGCCACTTCGGGCCGGCCGCTCTGGGGCAGTCCCGAGGTCGAGCCTGTGAGGATGATGCGCGGCTGTGGGCTCTTCAATAACACCGGCAGCAGCCGCTTGATCAACAACAGCGGTGCGGTGATGTTGCAACTGACGATGGCTTCCAGTTGCGTGTCCTCGTCGGTGAGATAGCTGTACGCCGGATCAAACGCCCGCGCCTCCCAGATGCCCAGGTTATAGATCAGTGTGTCCAGCCCGCCTGCCTCCACCGCCTGCTCGATGACGTGCGCCGCTTGGCCAGGCACGCCAAGGTCTGCTTCCACCCAGCGCACCTCGGCGCCAGTGCTGCACGTCAAGGGATCAGGGCGACTGCGGGACACCCCGATCAGCGTATCCCCAACCCCGCCCAGCCCTTCCATCAAGGCCCTGCCCAATCCTTTGCTTGCACCGACCACCATGGTTTTCATCGCTTGTCTCCTGAACCGCTGTGCCGAGAGGAGCGGGCATGCAAGCAGAGTGGTGGGGTGATATCAATTGAGTGGCTGTTCCAGATGTTAATCTCAGTTGTTTCAACGATCCCGGGTTGCCTCATGCTGACTGTTATCCGACTTGCCGCCGCACCCGACGCAGTGTGTTTACCTGCAATAGAGCGCAGTGCGGCCCAGTCCTTTCGTGCGATCGAATCCTTGAGCTGGCTGGCCGATGCCGAGGTCATGAGTGTTGAACGTCATCTGCAGTTGATCGCGTGGGGTACGTGTTGGGTGGCGGTGGATGCTGCTGGCCAGGTCCAGGGTTTTCTCAGTGCACAGATGCTTGATGACGACCTGCACATCCATGAACTGTCGGTGGCGCAGGTCATGCAGGGCCGTGGCGCAGGGCGGCAATTGCTTGAGGTCGTGATGAATGAGGCTCGCTCGCGCCGGTTGCGGGCAGTCACCTTGACCACATTTTGCGACGTGCCCTGGAACAGCCCGTTTTATCAGCGGCTGGGATTTGAGCAAGCACATTCGCTGGCGCCGGATCATCGTTTGGCAGAGGCTCTGCGTGAGGAGTATCGTCACGGTTTTGCGCCGGGCAGTCGCTGTGCCATGTCATGGCAAGTCCCCAGCTGAACCGGCACAACGGATGGAAAGTTACCCATGAAGTACGTCGTATTATTCAGCCTCGCCCTGATTGCCGGTCTCGTCAGCCTGCCGGCAGCGGCGGCGGGAGACGCCGAAGCCGGTGGAAAGTTATTCAGCAAAACCTGCGGCGGTTGCCATAGCGTCGGCGAAAATGCCCGGGGCGGTTTCGGGCCGCAGCTCAACGGCATCATTGGCCGCCCGGCCGGCACGACCACTGATTACCAGTATTCAGATGCGATGAAGAATTCAGGCGTGGTCTGGACGCGGGACAAGCTGGCCGCCTACATCGAGGCACCGAAAAAGGTCGTGAGCGGCACCCGGATGATTTTCTGGGGGATCAGCGACCAGGAGAAGATCGATAACCTGCTGGCGTACCTTGCGACGTTCCAGGCGCAGTAATTCACATTGATTGACGGCACGCGTCCCGATAATGCCTCGGGGCCTTTCCTGTCACTCGCTTGAAGGCGTTGCTGAACGCACTTTCAGAACCGTACCCCAACGACTGCGCTAACACGCCCACTGACAGATTCCCCTCGCGCAACGCTCGTTGCGCAAGGCGCATGCGCCACTCGGTCAGGTACGCCAACGGTGGTACCCCGGCAACGCTCTTGAAGTAGTGCGAAAAGGTGGTGCGCGACATCGCAGCCGCCGTAGCCAGGTCTTCCAGTGTCCAGGCACGCCCCGGCTCGCTGTGTATCAAGCGCAGCGCGGGGGCCAGGCGCTTGTCGCTGACCGTGCGCAGCCAGCCTTCGGGTAATACGCCCGAGGTCTCGACATAGGCCCGCAGGATCTGGATAAACATCAACTGCGCCAGTTGCGCCGACGCCAAGCTTGCCCCGAGCAAATTGGCTTGCCCCTCATGTGCCAACTGGCCGAGTAGCCATTGCACGATTGTCGCTTGCGGCGACGTGGCCCGCACGTGGATCAGGGGCGGCAGCGCGTTGGCCAGCAGGCCGCCACTCTCCGGGTCCAGTTGCACGTAGCCGCCGATTTGCACACAGCCCTGGCCGTCACCGATTTGCGGGAAGCGGCCGGCGTCAGCGAATAATTGCCGCGCTTCCAAAGGCGCGACCGACACATCGCCTGCAAGCACAAACGAGCGTTGCGCACACAGCAGGAACACATCGCCCGCCTCAATCAACACCGGCGCCAGTTCGCCATCCATCCACAACCAGCACTGCCCCTTCACCACCCCGAAAAACTTGATCTTGTCCGGCGCGGGAAAACGCAGGGCCCAGGCGCCGCCCGCGCTGAAGCCGCCGGTCATCACCGATTGGGCATTCACGAACGTGAGAATCTCGGAAAACGGGTCGCTGGGCATATTCGTACTTTTACGCATGTAAATGGGATAATCGAGTATTCAGAGTACGGCTTTCGAGGGGTAGCGTGTTAACCACACGTCCAATTGGAGACTCTGTCATGCCCACAGTACAAAAACCGATCCACAGCGGCTATGGAGCAGCAACCACCGCCGCCGAAGTCATCCGGGGCGTCGATCTCTCGGGCAAGGTGGCGATTGTCACGGGCGGCTACTCCGGCATTGGCCTGGTCACCGCCCGTACCCTGGCTGCCGCGGGCGCCCGCGTGATCGTCCCGGCCCGTGACCTGGCCAAGGCACGCGCCGCACTCAAACCTTACCCACAGCTGCAACTTGAACCCCTGGACTTGATGGACGCCCAGTCCATCGAACAGTTTGCCGTGCGCTTTCTGGCGACAGGCTGCCCGCTGCACCTGCTGATCAATAACGCGGGCATCATGGCGCCGCCGCTGAGCCGCAATGCCCAGGGCTACGAATCTCAGTTCGCGACCAACCATCTCGGGCATTTCCTGCTTACCCAGCGCCTGTGGCCGGCCTTGCAGCGCGCCGAAGGTGCACGGGTGGTGACGCTGTCCTCACGGGGGCATGTGCACGGCGCCGTCGACTTTGACGACTGGAATTTCGAGCGCCAGGCCTACGATCCATGGAGGGCCTACGGTCAGTCCAAGACTGCCAATGCGCTGTTCGCCGTGCATCTGGATACGCTCGGTGCGGCGAGTGGGGTAAGGGCTTTTGCGGTGCATCCCGGTGGAATCATTACCGATCTGGTGCGGCACATGAAGCCTGAAGTCTTGCAGGCATCAGGCTATGTCGACGAGCACGGGAAACCGGTGATCGACCCTGAGCGGAACATGAAAACCCCGGAGCAAGGCGCGGCCACCAGTGTGTGGTGCGCGGTGAGTGGGCAGTTGGCGGGAATGGGCGGGGTCTATTGCGAGAACTGTGATGTGGCGGCGGCAGTGAGTGCGGAATCGGAAGAGCAGTTGGGTGTCAGGCCGTGGGCGGTGGATACCGGGTTGGCGCAGCGGCTGTGGATACTTAGCGAGCAGCTTGTCGCAGGGCGATAGGCCGCAGTGTGGGGTCAGCTCACTGACCCCATCGGCCCATCAAGAACCCTGCGGCGTTTCTCCGCGCGCCAAACGCGCATTGATATCGTCGATCACCGCCGGCAGTTCGACGATGGTGTCGATCAGGTAATGCGGCCGCGAGCCCTCGAATATCTGTGTAATGCGCGCACGCTCCAGCGCCAGCTCAGCAGCAGGCAGCGCCTCGTATTGCTCGTAGGTCAAACCCAGTGCGTTGCCGGAACAGGTCAACGCCACCGTCCACATGCCGGCGCTACGGCCTTCCAGGATCCCCGGCCAGGTGTCGTCGACCTTTACGCACGCGGCCACATCGCTGACCCCCAGGGCAATCACGTTGGCCAGTGCCTGCGCCGGATGCGGGCGCCCGTTGGGCACTTCGTCGGTCGCCACCACATGGTCGGCGACGTAGCCGTTCTGTCGCGCCAGCTCGACCACCTTGGCCATCACCACCGCCGGGTACCCGGAGCAGGAGCCAATCTTCAAGCCCTGCCCGCGCAGGGTGTTGATCGCCTCAAGGGCGCCGGGAATGACCGCCGAATGCAGCGCGATTTTCTCGATCTGCAACGGCATGAAGCGCTCATACAGTGCGGTGACATCCTCGTCAGTCGGCAAGCGATCAAATACCGCCCGATAACGCTCGGCAATCTGTGGCAGGTTGCACAAGGTGCGGATGTGATCCCACTTGCCCATGCCCATCGGGCCGCGGGCTTCCTCCAGGGAAACGGCGACGCCGAACTCGCCGAACGCCTCGACAAAAATCTGCGTGGGGGCGAAGGAACCGAAGTCGACGACGGTGCCGGCCCAGTCCAGGACCACGGCTTGCAGCTTGGAAGGTTGTTGGTAGTGCATGGCAAGTCTCCATTTTCAGGTGTGAGCAGGCCGTCCCTCTCTCAAAGAAGAGGTAAGCGCCTGGTGAGGGTTTAAACGGTCAAGACGATCAGGTGGCCGGGATCGGGCTGGCCTCGAATAGCTCGGCGATCATCGGTCGGTTGCGGCGGATGCCCAGGCAACACAAGTGGTAGTCGATGAAAAACGGATGGTCGACGAAGGTGATCGGCGTGGTGCCCGGGGTTTCGGCGTATTCCACGGCAGACACAAAGCCGATGCCGATGCCCTTGGTGATCGCGTGCACAATGGCTTCGCGACTGTTCAGCTGCATCACGCAGTTCACGGCGATGCCCTGGCGCTTGCAGCTTTCTTCAACCAGTTGCCGGGTGCGTGAGCTTTTCTCGCGCATCACCCACTTTTCGCGGCTGATCTGTTCCACGTGCACCTCTTTCTGCCGGGCCCACGGGTGGTCATCGCGCACCACCGCAATAATCGGATAGCGCCGGTACAGCTGGGTATCGAAGCGCTGGTCGAACTCCGAAAGGGCCAGGATCGCCACGTCGATATCGAAGTTGAAGAGCCGGTCCAGGGTTTCCTTTTCCGGGGAAAACGAGGTTTCCAGTTCGATGTCCGGGTGGCGCTGCATCAGCTCGTAGGTCAGGTTCATCGCGATCGGCGGCGACACCGCGCCCAGGCGCAGCAGCCCGGTCTTGCGCTGCTTGAAACTCTGCAACAGTTGCATGGCTTCATCCTCCTGGCCGAACAGCCCCTGGGTGATCCCGTAAAGGGCGTGCCCGGCGGCACTCATCTCGATAAACCGCCCGCGACGGTGGAACAGCTCCACCGAGAACTGCTTCTCCAGCCCGTTGACCTGCTCGCTGACCGTCGGCTGGCCGACGCTCAGGTATTCGGCGGCGAGGGTGAAACTGCCGGTCTTCGCCACCGCATGAAACGAGCGTAGCCACTTGTGGTACTGGTACATAACGAGTCCTGTTCCTGAGGTCCGCCGGGCCGGTCATCAACGTCGGATAAACAACGCCACCGCTGCGCTGCACAGGCAGGCCGAGGTCACGACGATGAAGATCAGCGAGGTATTGCCGGTACTGTCGAGCATACTGCCGATCAGCGGTTCCGCCAGGCCGGCGAACAGATAGGATGAGAAATTCATCACGCCCGTGGCCGTACCCGCACGCTTGGCGCCGACCAGGTCCGGGCACAGCGCCCAGAAACTCGACGCCGGGCCATACACGAAGAACCCGCAGAGGAACAACGCTACCAGGCCGATTGCGCTGTGGGGCGGCAAACTCCACATCCACAGGCTGGTGGCGGCGCCGAGGAACATGTAGAGCATGATCGCCAGGTAGCGTTTGGAGCCGAACAGCTTGTCCGAGACCCAGCCGTTGCTCAGGGCGCCGATGGCCATGCCCACCGGCAGGGCCACGGTGATCCACTTGGGGTCGATCATGCTGTCGCCGCTTTTCCAGTTGGCCCCGAGGAAGTGCACCGGCACCCAGACGATCAGGCCGTAGCGGGCGGCGTTCTGGAAACCCAGGGAGATCGCGGCGATGATCAGCCGCGGATTTTTCAGCACCGCCTTGTAGCGCTGCGCCGAGGATTCGACTTCGCCGTGGGCCACTTCATGATTCTTGTCTTCGGCATTCGCCACGCCGGTATCGGCCAGGGGCTCGAAGCCCATGTCTTGAGGCCGCTCGCGGGCCACCAGGTAGAAAATAATGCCGCCCGCCAACATCAACAGCACCGGCAGGCGGAAGATCCAGCGCCATTCCAGTTGGAACACTTCCAGCACCACGATGGAGGTGACGTACGACAGGACCGAGGCGCACCCGGCCGCGAACACATAAAAGCCATACACCTTGCCGCGCTCGCCGGCGCTCCACCAATTGGAAATCAGCCGGCTGCCGGGTGCCCAGCCGAGGGCCTGGAAGTAACCGTTGATGCCCCACGGCAGGATCAGCCCGGCAAAGCCGCTGGCGAAACTGGTGACCCAGTTGGCCGCGCAGGACAGCACCGCGCCCAGGGTCATGATGCGGCGGCCGCCGAACTTGTCGGCGAGGTTGCCGTTGATCGCCTGGCCAATCGCGTAGGCCCAAAGCATCGCCGCGGAGGCCCAGCCGAGGGTTTCCTTGGTCAGGCCGAACTCGGCCTGGATCCCGGGGATGGCAAAGCCGAAGGTCTGGCGGCCGGTGTAGAAAAACAGATAACAAAACATCGCCGCCAGCAGCATGCGCCACTGGGCTACGCGAAACGATGAGGTACGGACGGCAGGAACAGGCAGCACGTGTGCACGATTCATGATGTTTTCCTTATTGTTATTCGCCCCGGCGACCGCAGCCGCTGGGGGGCACTCTTGATAGGTGCAACAGGAAACGACTGAATTACGGTGAGTCTAGGCCGCTTGCGCGCCGATGAAATTCTTGCCGCGTGCGCCTTGCAGGGCGAAGCGGATCATCGCCTCGGCCTCGGTGGCATTCACGCCGTAGTCGGCAAATTCGGTCTTCACGTCCAGGCTGTGGAGGAAGTCGCGCAACTGCGCCTGGGCCTGCTGCAGGTCGGTGCCGAATACCCGTTGCAGGGTGCGGTCCCGCGCGGCGTCGTGCCCCCATGCCAGGCCCAGTACCAGCGGCAAAGTGAAGGAACAGGCGATGCCATGGGGCAGGCCGTGGTGCAGAGTCATCTCATAAGAGATGGAGTGGGCGAGGGCGGTCTTGGTGTTGGAAAAAGCCAGGCCGGCTTTCAGCGCCGCCAAGGCCATGCGCGAGCGCAATTCCTGGTTGCCGAGGTCACGCCGCAAGCGCGGCAGGCATTCCAGGATGTCTTCGATGGCGGAGATGGCGAAGGTGTCCGAGACTGGGTTGGCGTTGACGTTCCAGATCGATTCCAGCGCATGGGACAAGGCATCCAGCCCGGTGGACACCGTGACCCCGGCCGGCACCGTCAGCATCAACTGCGGGTCGATGATCGCCACTGTCGGCCAGGTGCAGTCCAGGTGCAGCGAATACTTCTTGAGGCTGGCGGAGTCCCAGATCGTCGCCCATGGCGTGACTTCGCTGCCGGTGCCGGCGGTGGTCGGTGCGGCAATCAACAGCTTGTGGCGGGCCGGCGCGAAAGGTTTACCGGTGGCCAGCAACGCCAGCAGCTCGTCGAAATCCCCGGACTCGGTCCCGACGATCAGGGCCTTTGCCGTATCAATTGCACTGCCACCGCCGACGGCGACCACCACCTGGCAGTCACCGGCCTGCAGCCAGAAACGCTCGTAGGTGTCGCGCAGTTGGGCCACGTCAGGGTTGGGCTGTACGTCTTCAATGACGTACACCAGGCGCTCACCCAGCAGGTCCTGGATGCGGTCTACCAAACCGAGCCCGCGGGCTTCGGGAAAGGTCACGAGGGCGACGGTCTGGCCTTCGGTAAGAGCGGCGAGTTCTTGCAGGCAGCCCCAGCCGAAGCGGGTGTCTACCGGGTTGTGGAAGCGGGCAGTCATGGCGGGTTCCTGGTTTTTGTTATTGGAAGTGCCGCCATAGTCGGGGGAGGGTGAGGTGGACCTCAAATCGATAGATTGTGGGGATGGATTGGCTGGGCCGATAGTACAGCCCAACCGTCAGGTGACTTCAGCGCACGTTCCGGAACAACATCAATCGCGCACTCTCATGCAGGCCACGGGTCAGCCCCTGCAACCGCTCAAACTCCTCGGGATACTGCTGAGCCACATTGTCCCTCGGCGTTTGCGACGCCAGGTCATGCAGGGTCGGCGAGCTGCCGTCGTGCTCCATTTGCAGCAGGAAGTCCTTGGTCACGCCGCCGATCAGCGGGAACGTGCCCTCGCGCAATACCAGCGGCACCACGCGCTCGCCTTCCGGCGCAGGTTGCTGAATATCCCGGCCCATCGCGCCATTGCGGAACGGTATGCCCGCCATGCCGGCCACGGTCGGCAGCAGGTCCGCCAGGCCGACGGCTTCTTCGATCACCCGGGGTTGCAGGCCGGGCGCGTGGATCATCATCGGCACGTTGTTGCTTTCCAGCCCAAGCTGCTCGAATGCCGGCGCCATGTGCGGAATCTGGCTGATTCGGGTGTTGTGGTCGCCGAAAAACACGAAGATGGTGTTGTCGTAGTAACCGCCAGCCTTGGCGATTTCCATCAGGCGGCCGATGTTGAAGTCCAGCAGGCGCACGGCGTTGTACTGCTCGACGCTGCGGCTGCCTGCGGCCTGGACTTGTTCCACGGTGAGGTCATGCACCTTGAAGCCATCGTTGGTCTTGGGGATGGTGAACGGGCGGTGATTGCCGGAGGTTTGCAGGTAGGCGAAGAACGGTTGGTCCTTGGGGATGGCCCGCAGCAGTTCGTCGCCTTCCTTGAACAGGTCCAGATCCGAAACGCCCCACACGTCCACCCGTGGCGAGCGCCAGTGGCTTTCGTCATACAGCTTCACGCCGTCGATGCTCTGGCGGATCAAGGCGTTGATATTCGCCCAGCCGGCATTGCCGCCGATCATGTAGAGCTTCTGGTAGTCCTCGAACGCATTGATCAAGGTGTGTTGCCGGGTGATCAGCGGGTTGCGGGTTGCCGTCTCCTGGCGGGTAACGTCGGGCACGCCGGTGATGCTCGCCCACACGGTTTTGGCGGTGCCGGTGACGGGCACGTAGAAGTGTTTGAAGAACCAGCTTTCCTTCGCCAGCTTGTCGAGGTTCGGCGTGGGGTTCAGCGGGTTGCCATAGGCGCCCACGGCGCTGGTGCCGAGGGACTCGAGCATCACGAAGATCACGTTCGGCGGGCGCTCGCCCTTGAGCCGATAAGGCTGCACGGCTTGTTCACGGGCGAAGTTCAACTGCTCGGGGTCGGGCTGGCTGACCCCCAGATAATTCGCGACTTGCGGGTAATGCTCTCGCACCCGCGCCTCATCGAATTGCGACTGGCCGACCTTGAGGGTGTCGTACAGAAACAGCACCGGGTTGAGGCCCACGGCGGCGATCTGGTTGTTGCCGGAAAAGAACGCGTCGCTCCAGCGCAGGGGCACCGGGTTTTCGATATTGAGGTTGGCGACGCGGCCGAGCAGGGCCAGCAATACCGCGATCACGCCGACGGTGGCCACGGATGCGATGGCCAACTTGCCAATGGGTTTGCGTTCGCCATCCAGGGTGATGCGTTCAAGGCGAACCAGGGCGTAGGTCCATAGGCCGACGGCGGCAAGCCAGCTCAAGGTTATCCACAGCACCGGGTAGGTTTCCCACACCATCTGTTGTGAAATCTGCGCGTCTTCCAGGTAACGCAGCACCGTGGCGTTGATGCGCACACCGAGGTAGGCGTAGTGGCCGAAGTCGATGATGTACACCAGCCCGACGATGGCCAGCGCCAGCAGCAGATAACCCCGTGCCAGCCAGCGCAGGGCGGGGACAGTCACCAGGTTCCAGCGTGGCAGCCAGGCGAGCAGTGCCAGGGGCAACAGGATCAGCACCGCCAGGCGCAGGTCGAAACGCAGGCCGATGCCCACGGTTTCCAGCAGTGCGGGCTCCCTCAGGCCGACCCCGGAAAATCCCCATACAAACACCAGCCGCAGTGCCGCCAGCAACGCAAATACCAAACCGATCGCGCCCACGCCGTAGCGCAGGCGGCGCGAGTGCAACCATCCCATCATTGACCTCTGTGCAATTTTAAAAGAGGGCGCCAGGCAGCCATCGCCAGCATCCACAACCCGGCCACCAGGCAGTAGCCCGTCAGCAGTGGGTCGATCAGATAGTCCCAGTAGTTTTCCGAGGCCTTGAGCCGCAGCGCGAACGCCAGGGTGCCCGCCGCGAGCATCCACACCGCCAGCGTATTACGCAGCCAGAGCATCAACAGTGCTGCCGCGCCTATCAGCACGATCATCGGCCGAGGGTTGAAACCCCAGCGGTAGGGGTCGAAATACGTAAGGCCCATCGTTGCCGGGTACAGCACCAGGCTCAGGATGCCAAACAGCAGCAGCACCTGGACCTTCAGCGGGCGCTGGAGCGGCTGCACCACACCCAACCGGCACAGGCTGACCCACGCCAGCAACACCAGGGTGCTGATGGCCAGGTCATCGGTGAAGCTGCGCACATACGCCGCCAACGGCAGTTCGTTGACCGGGATAAAACTTACCACCACCAACACCGGCAGCAGCCAGGGGCGCCAGGGTGTTGTGACGCGCAACAGGCTGAGCAGCACAAAACCCAACAGCACAAAACTCAAATGCGCTTGCCATACAGAAACCATCACAGGCGCTCCGACAGCCAGGCTTCGTTGAAGCTGACATGTTTGATAAAGGTGTTATTCCACGAGTACACCAGGTGGTACATGCCGTCCGGGCTGCGGCTGAAGTACGGGTACTCGTATTCGAAATCGCAGCCACGGGGCTTGCACACCCGGTAATCCAGGTTGCTGAGGAAGCGTTGCTCCAGGGGCAGGCGCAGCGCACCGCTGGAGGCGCGGAAGCCTTCGCCGATGATTTCCTTGTAGGCCTCGGGGGAGAACGGTTGGCCCAAGGGGTCGGGGGATTGATCCAGTTCCACCACGGTGCGCCACTGATTGAGCTTGGCATCGGTGCCGTACAGGCTGAGCTTGAAGCGGCCGTCCTGCAGGTCGTTGAGGGCCACGAGCAAACCGTCGCCTTCAGTGCTAACGGCTGCCAGCGAGGAGTTGGGATTGGACGGTTCCAATGGGTAAGGCTCGCTCCAGGTTTGGCCGGCGTCTTCGGTGCGACTGGCGAGGACTCGGTGATGGGTTTCGCCGGCGTAACGCAACATGGCGATGGCGCGTTGGCCGTCCTGCGGGACGATGGTCGGCTGCAGCGAGTTCTTCCCACGGCTGATACGGAATTTGTCGACCACCGCACCGTCGGGGCTCAAGTACAGGTACTCGGCGAATTTGCCCATGAACTCGTGGTACACCGGCACGCCGATGGAACCGTCGGCGTGGAATACCGGTGCGGCGCGCACCAGCGTGCTGATATTGAAGAAAGGCGAGGTGATCAGTTGCCGAGGGGCCGACCAGTTCGTCCCCAGGTCATCCGAGACCATCACGTTGATCGCGCTGGTGGCCCAGCCGCCTACCGACACCGAAACGTAGAACATCCACAGGCGATTGTCCGGTGCCAGGGCGATCACCGGGTTGCCCAGCTTGCGGATGTAGCGGTGCGTGCCGTCGCGCGTGCTTTCGCGGGTGGCCAATACGTGCTCCGGGCCCCACTCGGCGCTTTTCGCGTCAAAGCGCGCGGTGCGCACCTGCACATCGGCGGCGCCCTCGCGGGACCCGGCAAACCACACGGCCATCAGGTCGCCGCCGGGCAGGGCGGTGACCGAGGAGGAATGCACAAAGTCATTGAGCTGCGAGGAGACAAAGCGGCTGCTGTATTGCGGGGCGGCCTCTGTTGGCGAGCTGTCCTTGGGGCCTTGGGCAAACGGCGCCAATACGTGGGGCGGATGACTTTGCCAGGCAGCGAAAAACACCACCAGCAGACTGCAGATCATTAAAAGCGGGCGCATAGAGAACCTGTCGGGAAAAAGGATTACTGCGCACGGTCATCCGGCAGGCGCCTCCTGCGGCCGGTGAGCATGGATAACGGCAGGTTGTCCCGCACCTGGATACTTTCAAACAACGCCGCCAGCACATGCACGCCTACCAGGCCGGCCAGTACATTGGCGGCAGTTTCGTGCAACAGCAGCGGCCAATCGGCGCCCCACAGGGCGTCGACTTCCTGCATCAAAAAGCCACTGGCACCGATAGCCAGCAGCGCCAGCAACATCAGAATCATCACCAGCGCGCCAATGGGCGAATGGCCCAGGCGGTGCTGCGGCCGGCGGTTGAGCAGTGAACGCACATGGCCCATGAGCCGTTCCGGTGTTGGCCAGAAGTCCGCCCAGCGCGCGCTGCGCGGACCGACAAATCCCCACACCAACCGCACCAGCAACCAGGCCATGGCGTAATAGCCCAGCCATACGTGCCAGTCGTCGCCTGCTTCGTTGAAGAAGTAATTGGCCACAAAGACGCCGGCGATGGAGAGGTGAAACACCCTCACCACCGGGTCCCAGAGGCGCAGGGAGGTTGCTGGCATCAGCCCTTGATCTCTGTCTTCACGGCCTTGCCGGTGACTGGATCGTGGTAGATCTCGACCTTGCGCTTGTCCTTGTCAAAGCCATAGATCTCGTAGCAGTTGCCGTCAGTAACCTTGAACTTGCTGATCTCGTAGCCCTGGGCCTTGAGTTGCTCCTGAAAGGCCTTCTGGTCCTGCCATTGCGAGCGCTCGGCAGTGGTGCATTGCGGGCCGGCGAAGGCCATGGGGCTGGCGATAATCAGCGACAGCAAGAGAATTTTGCGCATGGAAGCACTCTCAGCAGATGTGGGAGATTTCACTGTGCAAAACCAACCTTAGCGAAAGCTTAGTTGGCAACGGCCCGTAACATCTTTCCCGAAATAGCCTCGACGGTTACACGGCATCATGCCGCCGGTTACTCCAGAGAATCAGTTATGCGCCTGCTCCTTGTCGAAGATGATCGTGCCCTTGGCCAAGGGATCCGCGTGGCCCTGGGCGCCGAAGGCTACACCCTGGACTGGTTGCAGGATGGCGTCAGCGCCTTGCACGCGTTGCGCACCGAAAGCTTCGACCTGCTGCTGCTCGACCTCGGCCTGCCGCGCCTTGACGGCCTCACACTCCTGCAAACCCTGCGCGCCGGGCAATACGACCTGCCGGTGCTGATCCTTACCGCCCGCGACGGCACCGCCGAGCGCATCGCCGGCCTGGACGCCGGCGCCGACGACTACCTGGTCAAACCCTTCGACGTCGAAGAGTTCAAGGCCCGTGTGCGCGCCCTGTTGCGCCGCAGCCAGGGCCGCGCGCAACCATTGCTGGAGCATGCGGGCGTGAGCCTGGACCCGGTGACCCAACAGGTCAGTTATCAAGGCGAGGACGTTGTGGTCACGCCGATGGAATACCAACTGCTGCACCAACTGATGGTGCGCCCCGGCAAAGTCGTCACCCGCGAGCGGTTGTCCCGCGCGCTGTACGGCTGGCAGGACCGCGTCGAAAGCAACACCCTCGAAGTCCTTATCCACAACCTGCGCAAAAAACTCTCCACCGAACTGATCCGCACCGTGCGTGGCGTGGGCTACATGGTGGAACTCAAACCATGAATTCGGTCCGCGCGCGCATCCTCATTCCGGTACTGGTGCTGATCCTGCTGGGTGATGGCCTGATCAGTTGGCTCGTGCTGCGGGACAGCCACCACGAAATCGAAGAAGTCTACGACGCCCAACTCGCCCAAAGCGCCCGTTTGCTGCAAGGCGTACTGCGCCAGCGCGATCCCGGCGATGCCGACTGGGACCGCCTCTACCAGGCTTTCGATCAAGCCATGAGCCGTGTCGGCGAAGACGGCGCCGCGCACCCCTACGAAACCCGCCTGACCTTCCAGGTATGGCGCGCCGACGGCCAACTGCTGGTGCGCTCCACCGACGCGCCGATCCTCAACGCACCGCCCACCACCCTCGGGCCTCACGACCTGATGGAAAACGGCAATGACTGGTGCGCGTTCATGCTCGCCGACATGCAACAAGGCCTGCTGATCTGGGTGGGCGAGCGCGACGACATTCGCCAGGACGTGATCCAGCGCATCATCCGCCACACCCTCTGGCCCATCCTGATTGGCGTGCCGCTGCTGGCGTTGTTGATCTGGCTGACCATCGGCTGGGGCCTCAAGCCCCTGCGCGCCATGGCCCAGGCCATTCGCGGGCGGGACAGCAATACGTTGCGACCGCTGCAACTTGAACCGTTGCCGGCGGACCTGGAACCGATGCAAACCGCGCTGAACCGCCTGCTGGTGCAGGTGGATGACCTGCTGGAGCGGGAGCGTCGGTTTATCGCGGACGCGGCGCATGAACTGCGCACGCCGTTGGCGATATTGCGCATTCACGCGCAGAACGCCCAGAGCGCGGAAACCGAGGAGCAGCGGCGAGAGGCGTTGGACTTCCTGGTGAATGGCGTGGACCGGGCGACGCGTATTGGCAGCCAACTGCTGACCATGGCGCGCATCGAGCCGCAGTTGAACAACACCGTACGAGTGCGTGTGCCGTTGACGGAGTTGGTGCGCGAAGAACTTGCGGAACTGACGCCCTTGGCGATGGAGAAAGGCGTTGAGTTGGTGCTGGAAGGGGATGAGGAATGCTGGATTGAAACGGACCCGATAGCGTTGGCGATTGCGCTGCAGAACCTGGTGACCAATGCGCTGAATTTCTCGCCGGCGGGGAGTGAGGTGAGGGTGGTGGTGCGGGAGGAGGATTCGGGCGTGGTGCAGCTGTGTGTGGAGGATGCGGGGCCGGGGATTGATGAAGGGGAG
>NZ_JACAOM010000041.1:0-54408 GCF_013386245.1 Pseudomonas sp. 21615526
TGCCGGTGGGGCGCGTGGGGCAGGCCGAAGAAGTGGCTGCCGGGTATGTGTTGGCGATGGAGAACGGGTTTATCACCGGTAGCGTGATTGATGTCGACGGCGGCGGATTACTCTAAAGGCAGCTGAATAAAAAAGGTCCCGCTTTCAGGCGGGACCTGCATTATCAGTAATAGGGCCGTGCTTAATAACGTGGCACCGGAACCGGTTGTGGCGGGTAGTAATAGCCTGGAGGTGGCGCCTGGTAATAGACCGGTGGCGGCTGTTGGATGTACACCGGCTGCGGTTGCACGTAAACCGGTTGCTGCTGCACATAGACCGGAGGCTGGGAGTTGGCGACCACCGAACCCACTACGAGACCGCCGACAACCGCACCCAGCAAAGCCGGGCCACCCCAGCCCCAACCACCGCCATGCCCGTACCCATAACCGTGACCCCAGCCATAGCCATATCCTCCACGGGCTTCTGCTTGCCCTGCGATGGCGAGGGTGGCAATGAGCAACATGGCTACTTTCATTTTTGAGAGTCGACTGATCATGATAAGTCCTCTACGTATGCACCGAACCGGTCTTGATAATATCCCCGGGCATAGGCTTCAGACAGCGGTTTCGGACGGGATGATGGGGTACGAAAGTAAAGGCTGGGTAAAGGTTGTAGCCTATTTGTTACGTGGAGTGGGCGTAGAGGTTAATAGGGCTTTTGGGCGGTTGTTTGCCTATAAAAACTCGCTTTTATATGAGCGAAAAGATGACCGGCGCCGCCCTTGATATCACGGCACCGGTCAGCGCTGATTCAAGCCTTGAGTGTGCGCGTCATGCGCAACGCCAACACACTGCCCGCGACGATCACCGCCGCCAGCAGGTACAGCGCCAGGTCCGTAGACCCGGTTGCATCTTTCACAAACCCGACGATATACGGGCTGAGGAACCCCGCCATCTGGCCCATGGAGTTGATCAACGCCAGACCACCCGCTGCCGCACCTGCGCTGAGCATCGCGGTTGGCACCGGCCAGAACATCGGCAGGCCGGTGAGGGCACCCATGGTGGCGATGGTCAGGCCGAGGATCGCAATGGCCGGCGTGGTTGCAAAGTTCACCGCAATCACCAGCCCGATCGCGCCCATCAGCATCGGCACCACCAGGTGCCAGCGACGCTCCTTGCGCAAGTCGGCAGAGCGGCCCACCAGCAGCATGAACACCGCCGCCAGCAGGTACGGGATCGCACTCAACCAGCCAATCACCAGGTTATCGCTGAAGCCCATGTTCTTGATGATCGATGGCAGCCAGAAGTTGATGGCGTACACACCGCTCTGGATGCAGAAGTAGATCAGGCCGAACGCCCAGATCGCCGGGTTCTTGAACACTTCCAGCAGCGAGTCGCTGGTGGTCTTCGGCTTGTTGGCCAGGTCGGTCGCCTGGTCGGCTTCCAGCACCGCGCGCTCATGGGGCGTGAGCCACTTGGCGTTGGCAAAGCTGTCGCTGAGCAGGAAGTAGGCGAGGGCGCCGAGGATCACCGTCGGCACGCCTTGCAGCAGGAACATCCACTGCCAGCCCGCAAGCCCGCCCTGGCCGGCGGCGAAGTGGTTGAGGATCCAGCCGGAGAACGGGCTGCCGAGCAGGCCGGATACCGGAATCGCCGACATGAACAGCGCCATGATCCGCCCACGGCGGAAGGTCGGGAACCACTGCGAGAGGTACAGCACCACGCCCGGGAAGAACCCGGCTTCAGCGGCGCCGGTCAGCAGGCGCAAGCCGTAGAAGTGCGTCGGTGTGGTAACGAACAACAGGCAGGTGGACAGGGCGCCCCAGACGATCATCATCAGCGCAATCCAGCGCCGTGGACCGAATTTGGTCAACGCCAGGTTGCTCGGCACGCCGCACAGCACGTAGCCGATAAAGAAGATCCCGGCACCGAGGCCGTACACGGTCTCGCTGAATTTCAGGTCGTCGAGCATCTGCAACTTGGCAAAGCCGACGTTGACGCGGTCGAGGTAGTTGAACAGGTAGCAGATGAAAATGAAGGGGATCAGGCGCAGGGTGATGCGCTTGTATACGGCGTTTTTATCGTCATCGGTGGCCTGGGTAACAGCGGCGCTCTGTGACATGGCAGTCTCTCTTTATTATGATTTTTCGCGATGCGAGGGTAACGTTGATCGCCCAACGAGTCTCGGCCACCTCAAGGGGTGCTGTCTTTGTGCTCGCGCACAGTGAAGCATGGTTTGCGCTGTGCCTATGAACAACCGGTTTTTTTCAGGAATTTAGCCCCATGTTCGAGTTGGATCATGACCTGGCGCAGGATATCGTCAATCGCACCATGGCGATCCTGCCTTATAACGTCAACGTCATGGACAGCCAGGGCCTGATACTGGGCAGCGGCGAACCCGAGCGGATCAACACCCGCCACGAAGGCGCGCAGTTGGTGCTGGCCAACGGGCGGGTGGTGGAAATCGACGGCCAGACCGCCAAGCACCTCAAGGGCGTGCAACCCGGGATCAACCTGCCGCTGCTGCACGACCAGCGCCTGATCGGTGTGCTGGGCATTACCGGTGAGCCGGAATTGCTGCGCACCTATGCCGAACTGGTGCGCATGACCGCCGAAATGCTGGTCAGCCAGCGTCACCAGCAAGCCGAGCAGCAATGGCGGCGCCAGCGCTGCGATGATCTGCTGGCACTGCTGCTGGCCGAGACCGGCGATTCGCCGCGCCTGGTGGATGAAGCCCAGCAACTGGGCCTCAAGCCGCAGCTGGCGCGCACGCCGTACCTGTTCGAGCTGGGCAGCGGCCAGTCGGCCGAGGCCTTGAGCGCCTGGCTGACCTCGCGCTACCCCGAAAGCTGGTGCGTCAGCTCCGCGCAGTTTTCCCTGCTGTGGTGCCGGCCGGCGTCGGTGCAAGTCGATAACCCGCGCCTGCTGGAAAAGCTCGACGGCCTGGGCTGGAACATCCTGCGGGTCGCCGTCGGCGGGCAAGCGGACGGGCTGGCCGGCCTGCGCCGTTGTTACCGGCGGGTCGGCGACCTGCTCGCCTATGGCCGTGATGTGCTGCCCGAATCGCGGTTGCTGACCCTCAATCGCTACCGCCTGCCGGTCATGCTCTGGCGCCACCGCAACGACGACGCCCTCGACGAACTGCTCAACCCGCTGCGCAAGGTACTGGCCAAGGACAGCAACGGCCAGTTGCTGGCGACCCTGCGCAGCTGGTGCGACCACGACGGCCAAAGCCAGGCCTGCGCCGATGCCCTGGGGATCCACCGCAACAGCCTGCGCTACCGCATGGAACGCATCGCCGAGCTGAGCGGCGTCGACCCGCTGACCCTCGACGGCATGCTCGCGTTGTACCTCGGCGTGCAGCTATTGCCGCAAGCCTTGTCCAAATGAACAACAAACCCCAGCCACTCTTGTGCAATGGACCGGCGTTATTGCCGGTGCCAACTGGCAGCATGGGCGTTATAAAAACCGGAGAAAGCCCATGAAAATCATCATCGCCCCCGACTCGTTCAAGGACAGCCTGAGTGCTGAAGGCGTGGCGAATGCCATTGCCGAGGGGTTGGCCAGCGTGTGGCCCGACGCCGAGCTGATCAAGTGCCCAATGGCGGACGGTGGTGAGGGCACGGTGGAATCGGTACTCGCCGCCTGCCAGGGCGAGCTGCGCACCAGCCGTGTGCAAGGGCCATTGGGCGGCAGTGTCGACGCGCATTGGGGCTGGTTGGCCGAGAGCCACACCGCAATCATCGAAATGGCCGAAGCCAGCGGCCTGCAACTCGTGCCACCGGGTCAGCGAAATGCGTGTTCCAGCAGCACCTTCGGCACTGGCGAACTGATCCGCGCCGCCCTGGATGCCGGCGCCCAGCGCATCATCCTGGCCATTGGCGGCAGCGCCACCAACGACGGCGGCGCCGGGGCGATGCTAGCCCTGGGTGTGCAGTTGTTTGATGCCGAGGGAGCAGCGCTGCCCCTTGGCGGCCTGGCGCTGGGCAAGCTGTCGCGCATCAGCCTTGAACAACTGGATCCCCGCCTGAACGAAGTGCGCTTCGAAATCGCCGCCGACGTGAACAACCCTCTATGCGGTCCTCACGGGGCCTCGGCGATTTTCGGCCCGCAAAAGGGCGCCAATCCCCAGCAAGTCGAACAACTGGATGCGGCCCTCGGCCATTTCGCCGATCACTGCGCCAAGGTATTGCCCAAGGATGTACGTGACGAACCCGGCAGCGGCGCCGCCGGTGGCTTGGGTTTCGCCGCCAAGGCGTTCCTTGGCGCGCAGTTTCGCGCGGGTGTTGAAGTGGTCGCAGAGCTTGTTGGGCTTGAGCAAGCCGTGCGTGGCGCCGACCTGGTGATCACCGGCGAAGGCAGGTTCGACGCCCAGACCCTGCGCGGCAAGACCCCGTTTGGCGTGGCGCGAATCGCCAGGGAGCACAACGTGCCGGTGATCGTGATCGCCGGCACATTGGGGGATGGCTACGAGCAAATGTACGCCCACGGCGTGGATGCCGCGTTCGCCTTGCCGTCCGGCCCGACTACCCTGGAACAGGCCTGCAGCGAGGCACCGCGCCTGTTGCGCGAGCGCGCCTCGGACATTGCCCGGGTTTGGCGTGTGGCCGCCCTGGCGGTCTAAGCCTCAAAGCCCTGCGCCAGTCGGTCGATCCACTGGCGCTGAAACCCCAGCAGTACGTCCTTGGGCTGCTGCAACTGGACAAACTCCAGCATCGGGTCTTCCACCGCCGTGCGCACGCCGGCCAACTCCTCCAGCGCCGCCAGCCCGCAAAACGGCACATAGGCTTCGCTGTAACCACCTTCATGCACCAGCACCAGGCGCCCTTGGCACAGGCGCTCGGCGGCTTGGCGTACTGTGTGGGTCATCAGGCGGAACGACTCGCTGTGCAGCAGCATGCGCGCCAGCGGGTCCACGGCGTTGGCGTCATAGCCGCAGGCGACGATGATCAGTTCCGGCTCGAAGCGCTCCAGGGCCGGTACCACGATGCGCTCCATCGCGTGCAGATAGGCTTCGTGGCCGCTGCCTGGCGGCAACGGGATATTGATATTGGCGCCCAGGCCGGCGCCACGGCCACGGTCCTGTTCACCGCTGTAGCCCGGCGGATAGCAACCGTCCTGGTGCAGGGAGATCGTCAATACATCGCCACGTGTTTCGAAGATGGACTGGGTGCCGTTGCCATGGTGCACGTCCCAGTCGATCACGGCGACCTTGCCCAGCCCGCGGCGCGCCTTGGCGGCCTCGATGGCGATGGCGATATTAGCCAGGAAGCAAAAGCCCATGGCGCCGTCCGCCAGGCAGTGATGCCCCGGCGGCCGCGACAGTGAGTAGGCATTCTCGACCTGCCCGCTCAGCACTGCGTCCACTGCAGCGATGGCCAGCCCGGCGGAGAGTCGGGCGATCTCGTAACTGCCCGGACCGATCGGTGCCTGTGGGCCCAGTTCGCCACCGCCGGCATCGCTCAGGGCCTTGAAGCGTTGCAGGTAGTCGGCACCGTGTACCCGTCGCAAGTCCTCGTCAGTGGCCGGAACTGCGCTGTGCTGTTGCAGGTGACGGCTCAGCCCGGATACGTCCAGCAGGCTTTTCAAGCGCCGCTTGGTCTCCGGCGACTCGGCATGCCCGCTGCCGGCAGGCGGCTGCACCCAACCGCCCACCGGCAAGGTCAGTGCGTGGGCGCCGGCGCTGTGCCAGAGGCTTAGTTCATCAAAGAAAAACGCGGTGGTTCGGTTCATCAGAGTCTCCAGTTCAGCGGGTTAAAACAGCGTCAGGCGTGGCGCGGCTGCCGAGCATCAGCGCCAGGGACAACAGGGTGACGGCGGCGCCGCCCACCAGCAGCGAGGCAAACCCGCCGCTGGCTTCGATGAGCCGCCCGGCAATGGCCGGCCCGATGGCCAGGCCCGCACCGATCACCAGGTTGGAGGTGTTCATCAGCTTGCCGCTGCGGTCGAGGTCGGCGAGGCAGGCGAGAATCAGCGGCAGGATGAAGGTCCAGGTGAATTTGAACAGCAGCGCTGCCAGGGCAAAGCGCAGCAGTGTTGGCGTACCGCTCAGCAACAGCACCGCACCGGCCATCAGGGCGTAGCCCACCAGCAACAGCAGCAGGCGTGGCAGGCGCGTACCGATCAGCGAGGCACAGCCGGCGCCGACGATGCCCATCACGGTGGCCAGGGCCAGCACTTCACCGCTGTGTTGCGCGGAGATTGCGGCGCCACTGCTGATGGCGCCGATAAAGGTCCAGACACCGCCGAGGCTGACGTAGAAGGCCAGGATCCCGGCGATGCCCAGCGCAGCCTTCACCCGGGAGACAGGTATCGCCGCTGCATCGGTTTGCTCGCGCGGCGGGCTGCCGGACGGGAAACACCGGGCGAGTGGCAACAGCAGCGTCATCAGTCCCGCAAGAATCAGGTAGCAGGCGCCGAGGCCATAGCGCGCAAACAGTCCGGGCAGCACGCCAAGGCCGACCGCTCCGACCACCAGTTGCCCCATCACCCACAAGCCGTAGACCCGGCTTGGATTGGCAGTGGCAGCCGCGCTGGCCAGGCAGATGATCATCAACGAACCGCCCGCCAAGGCACTCATAAAACGCAAGGCAAGCAAGGTGGCGTAGGTGTCGGCGAGCATCGACAACAGGTTGGCGGCAATGAATGCCACGGCGGCGACCAGGGCTGCCAGGCGCCAGTCCACCCGTTTCAGCCACCAGAAGGCGGGCAGGGTGGCCAGGCTCATCGCCCCCAGCTCGGTGGAGAACAGGTCGCCGATGTGGGACGGGCTCAACTGCCATTGGCTGGCCAGTTGCGCGGCCACCGCCGGTGCGGTCATCAGGATGGTCGGGGTGATGGCGGCGAACAGAATGATCGCCGCCAGCAACGGCCATGACCGTGCTGAAAGGCCGGCGGTTGCAGCGTGGGTCTGAGTGTTCATGGGCAAGCTCCGGGAAAGTGATTCAGAACACATGGACCAGCCGCAACAGGGCGTCGGTGCCTGCGTAGCCGTTGGATGCCGCGACGTTTTGCGAAAGGCTGAACATCACTTGGTTCTGCCGGTCGAGCCAATGCCCTACCTCGAAACCCACCTGGGTGTAGCGCTTGTGGGTGTCGTCGATGCGCTGGTCGTTGATGCGCAGCTCGCCGCCATCGGCGTGGATCAAACGCAGGGCGCCGTAGGTGGCCGGGCTGAAGTCGTAGGAGGCGAAGGCTTGCAGGCGGTACAGCGGGTCTTGCTTGAGGTCGCTGCCGAAATAGTCGTCATTGGTGCCGTACAACTGGGCTTCGAGGTTGGCTTCCAGCACCCATTTCTCGCCAATGCCCTGGGTGTAGTTGTAAACGAAGGTCGCGCCCCAGCGATTGGCCCCGGGGGACACGTCGGGGTTTTTACTGTGGTACTCGCCCACCGGCACGGTGATCAGGCTCAACAGCCCGCTGTAGGTGCGTGAGGCCGGGTCGTTGATGAAAAACAGCGTGCCGCCCACCTGCGGGTCACCAAAGCCGCTCTCGCCGGTGTGCTGGCTGGCGCCGGGCAAGCGCGCATTGATGTCGGCGAAGGGCAGGATAAATTGCGGGGTGCACAGCGTGCCGCAGACGTCAGTGAAAAACACCTGGCGGTACGCCACGGCGTTGACCTTCAAGTCGGCCTTGCCGTTGGTGTCGGCCGGGCCGTGGAAATCATCGTAGCGCGTCGCCGGCAAGTACAGCACGCCGAGGCTGGTACCGGACGGCGCGCCGAAAAAGTCCCGGGCGTTGAGGTCGGCGGCCTGGCTGTCGAGGCTCAGTAGGGTGCCGCCCAGCAGCATGGCCAGGTGACGCAAGGTGGAGTGATTCATCGCAAGGCATCTCTTATGGAATGTGATGGATGGCAGCGGAAAATGGGCAAAGGGCGCCCGAGGCCGTCAAAACGACAGCGCAAAAAAGCAACGAATTAAGGGGTGAGGTCAGTCGGGCGGGGCGTGCAGCAAGTGCGCGATGCGCGCCTTGTCCTTGACCCCGAGCTTGCTGTAGATGGCGCGGATGTGATGGCGCACGGTGTTCGGCGACAAGCCCAGGTCGCGGGCGACTTCCTTGTAGGTCTTGCCTTCGCCAAAGCCCTGGGCCACGTCGTTCTCTCTGGGACTGAGCTGGGGCAGGGCGCGGTTGAGGCGCGCGGCCAACAGAAACTGATCGCCCACGGCCGAGGCTTCGATATGGATGTGCTTGCCCTCATGCCCGCGCTGATTCAACGGCACCGGCAGGGCGGGGCCGCTCCATTGCGGCCACTCACTGAGCAGCAGGTCGACAAACCCGCGTTCGGCACACTGCAACACCCCGCGCTGGTCGCAGACCGCCAGGGCCAGGTTGCGCGGGCTGGTAAGGGTTTCGCGCATGGCCACCAGGGTGCGGATCTGGTTCGCCGAGACGGCCGCCACCAGGTGCAGCATCAGGTTGTTCAGCAGTTGGCAGTCGTCCTGGTTGAACCGTGGCGCTCCCGGTTTGCGGTACAGGCTCAAGTGGTCACTGAGGCGGGTTTGCGGGTCGACGTGGATCACACACAACAACTCGCCAATGTCATGGCGCTGACCCAACCAATTCTGGCCCGGGCCGTTGGCGGGGTCGAGCATGTCGACAATCACTGCCTGGCCGGGTGCTTCGTGCACCAGCCCGACCGTCACGTCCACATGGCGGATCGACTGCCAGTCGGCCAAGTACGTGTCTGGCAGGTGATGCAGGTAGCTGCTGTGTTCTTCCGGCAGGCCATTGATGATCGCGGCACGCCCCCACCATGCGCTGTCGAAGGGCAGCAGTTGACTGATGCGCGACAGGGCATGGCCATGAAACTGTTCGATGTCCTGATGCTGGGCCAGGCGTTGCAGGTCAAGCGTCAGGGTGCTGAAAGCCTGTAACAGGCCGGGGGGATCAAGACGGCTCATGGGCGTTCCTCTGTGGGACTTTTTTATTGTTCTAGTCACAGGGTTTAAAGGCCGAAACGGGGCAGGGCCTGGGTGAAGTATCGGCGCTGCGGGGGCTGATCGCTATCCTACAGATGCATGATGTGCGGCAGGATTTGTACTCGCCAAAAAACCGCTGTGCCGCCTACACTGGTCGGCCACGTGTTTTTCAAAGGACGAAACACCATGCACACACCTGAACCCAAAATCGTGATCACGCGCTTCACCGAGGCCCACCTTGAAGGCGTCGCTGCGCTCTACAACGACCCGGCTGTCTGCCGTCAGGTGCTGCAAATGCCTTTCCAGTCGGTTGAAGCCTGGCGCGCACGCCTGGCACCCGGGGATGAACGGCGGCTACAACTGGTGGCCGTGCATGCGGGTGAGGTGATCGGCAACCTGGGGCTTGAGCAATATTCCCGTGTGCGCCGCAGCCACGTCGGTTCATTCGGCATGGGCGTCGCCACCGCCTGGCAGGGCAAGGGCGTGGGCTCCCGGCTGCTGGGCGCGGCGCTGGAGGTGGCGGATAACTGGATGAACCTGCACCGGGTGGAACTCACGGTGTACGCCGACAACGAAGCCGCCCACCGCCTGTACCACAAGTTCGGCTTCGAGACCGAAGGCCTGCTGCGCGACTACGCCGTGCGTGACGGCGCATTCGTCGACACGCTGACCATGGCGCGCATCCGCAAGCCGGCCTAGTCGTCCTGCAACGCAAACGCCACCGCAGCCTGCGCATGCAGCTCGGTGGTGTCCAGCAAGGGCAGGTTGCTGTGCTGCGGCTTGATCAACAGGCTGATTTCCGTACAGCCGAGGATGATGGCCTGGGCGCCACGGGCGGCCAAAGACTCGATCACCCGCTGGTACACCTCGCGCGATGCGTCGCTGATCACCCCGACGCACAACTCTTCGTAAATGATCCGGTGCACGGCCTGGCGCTCTTCAGCGTCCGGCACCAGCACGGCCAGCCCCTGTGCCGCCAGGCGTGACTTGAGAAACTCCTGCTCCATGGTAAACGCGGTACCCAGCAGGCCAACGCTCAGGGTGCCAGCTTCCACGGCCGCCGCGCCGGCAGCGTCTGCAATATGCAGAAACGGTATCGACACCGCCGCTTCAATCCGCGGCGCTACCAGGTGCATGGTGTTGGTACACAGCACGATGCACTCGGCGCCCCCGGCTTGCAGGCGGCGGGCGGCGTCTTCGAGGATCAGCGCCGCATCGTCCCAGCGCCCGGCGTGCTGGGCCTGCTCCACCGGGCCGAAGTCGACGCTGTACATCAACAGTTGTGCCGAGCGCAGCGGCCCGAGCTGGTCGCGCACGTTCTGGTTGATGATGCGGTAATACTCGGCGCTGGACTCCCAGCTCATGCCGCCGATAAGGCCGATGGTGCGCATGCGATGCTCCTGAATTGGACGGGCGAGGGCACCACATTACCCGCGCGCTGCGCTTTAGTCATACGCCGGTGTGCGGCATCTGCCATGATCAAGGCTCGCAACATGGGTCACCCAAGGAACACGGCAATGGACGATGTACAACAACTGGGCGAGATGCTGCGTCATTACGCCGACAGCGAAGCCCACAAGAAACAGCAGTTCGAAGTGCAGTCGGCCCATTGGGCGCAGAAGATCGGCGAGTTGTTCGGCCAGATCGAGCAGTGGCTTGCGCCTGTGAAGACGGTCGGTTTGCTGGAAGTGCAGCGCGAGGCGTACGTGGCTTCCGGCCCCAGCGTGCCGGTGGAGACCTCCACCTTCAAGACCGAGAAACTGACCATCCATATCGCCGGCAAACCGGTGGAGTTCGTGCCGGATGTGATGGGCGCCGGCGGTTTGATTTCGCTGTCGGTGATGGGCTTGACCGCCGCCCGCTACGGCAGCATTTCCCTGGTATTGCTGCCGGGGAAAAACGACTGGCTGTGGAAGAAAACCAACGGTTTGAAAGACCCGGATACGTTCGGCTTCGATGCCAACTTCCTGGCGTTGCAGTTGCAGAGCCTGATTCCCCGCGAACGCGGCTAGTCGCTCAATGTGGTGCTTGTGTGGGAGCAGGCTTGCTCGCGAAAGCGGTGTGTCAGTCGCTGTATATGTTGACTGAATCACCGCATTCGCGAGCAAGCCCGCTCCCACAATTAGATCTCTATATTGCCCCAGTCCTGCTTTGTTTCCTCAGGCGCCACCGCGTTGACCCGCTTGCCCGTGGCCAGCTCCACCCGCCGTGCCACCTCCGGGTCATCGGCGAACGGCATCAGGCTGGCCTCATCCAGGCTCTCCTTCGACTGGCCCCGCAGGCAATACTCAACCGCGCCATACAGACTGATCACCGCCGCCAGGTTCAGCGCTATCTCCCACATCAGGCGATCTGCGCGTCACGCTGCGCCACCTTCAAATCCGCCACTCGCACCGTGCGCCAGGTGTTGTACGCCATCAGCAACATGCCGCTGAGGAAGAACACCCCGCCGACGAATCGCACCACAAATCCCGGATGGCTGGCCTGTAACGCTTCCACAAACGAGTAGGTGAGGGTGCCGTCATCGTTCACCGCCCGCCACATCAGGCCCTGGGTGATGCCGTTGACCCACATCGACGCGATGTACAGCACCGTGCCAATGGTCGCCAGCCAGAAGTGCATATTGATCAGCCCCACACTGTGCATCTGCGCGCGCCCGAAGATTTTCGGGATCATGTGGTACAGCGAGCCAAACGTGATCATCGCCACCCAGCCCAGGGCGCCGGCGTGGACGTGGCCGATGGTCCAGTCGGTGTAATGGGAGAGGGCGTTGACGGTCTTGATCGCCATCATCGGCCCTTCAAAGGTCGACATCCCGTAGAACGCCAGCGACAGCACCAGGAAGCGCAGGATCGGGTCGGTGCGCAATTTATGCCAGGCCCCGGAAAGCGTCATCATGCCGTTGATCATCCCGCCCCAGCTCGGCGCCAGCAGGATCAGCGACATCGCCATCCCCAGCGACTGCGCCCAGTCCGGCAGCGCGGTGTAGTGCAGGTGGTGCGGACCGGCCCAGATGTACAGGGTGATCAGCGCCCAGAAGTGCACGATGGACAGGCGATAGGAATACACCGGCCGCCCGACCTGCTTCGGCACGAAGTAGTACATCATCCCCAGGAAACCGGTGGTCAGGAAGAACCCCACGGCGTTGTGCCCGTACCACCACTGCACCATCGCGTCGGTGGCCCCGGAATACACCGGGTAGGACTTGAACCAGTCCACCGGGATCGACAGGTGATTGACCACGTGCAGCATGGCGATCACCACGATGAACGCACCGAAGAACCAGTTGCCGACGTAGATGTGCCGGGTCTTGCGCTGCACCACAGTGGTGAAAAACACGATCGCATAGGCCACCCACACCACGGTCATCCACACCGCGCCGCTGAACTCGATCTCGGCGTATTCCTTGGTGGTGGTGTAACCCAGTGGCAGGCTGACCAGCATGATCACGATCACCGACTGCCAGCCCCAAAAGGTAAAGGCAGCGAGCTTGTCCGAGTACAGCCGTACCTGGCAGGTGCGCTGTACTGCGTAGTAGCTGGCGGCGAATTGCGCGCTGCCGGCAAAGCCGAAAATCACCAGGCTGGTGTGCAGCGGGCGCAGGCGGCCGAAGGTGGTCCACGGCAGGTCGAGGTTCATCTCGGGCCACACCAGTTGCGAGGCGATCCACACGCCCATGGCCATGCCGACCACGCCCCAGACGATGGTTGCAATGACGAATTGACGCACGACCTTGTAGTTGTAGGCCTGTGCGGTTGATGGTGGTTGCATGCTTAGTCCTCCCACGGTTCCAAGTGGGCGGCACTGTAGGAAGTATGGGTAGAACAATACAGACTCAGACCCGGGTCATTAATACGGATCAGCCACTAACCTGCATTTTTCGCACGTTACCCCCGTCAATAAATCGTTTGTCCAACCCCCGCCCAATGACAAAACTGCAAGTCACTCGCAAAACAACAACGATTGGGCAAAAAACCATATGCAAATCGAGCGCAACTTTTACAACGGCCACTTCGCCGAACCTGCCAGCACCGCCCAAATCGCGGTCTACAACCCCGCGACCGAGGCCCAGGTAGGCCGGGTGTCCGCCGCCACCCCTGATGAAGCCATTGCGGCCGTCGATGCCGCCGCCAGCGCACAGAAAACCTGGGGCAAGCTCACCAGCATCCAGCGCGCCGAACACCTGCGGGCTTTCGCCGCCGCCCTCGAAACCTGCGCTGAAAGCATAGGCCGGGCGCTGGCCAGCGAATCCGGCAAAAGCCTCGACGACGCCAGCAACGAAGCGCGCTACGCCGCCCAGATCACCCGCTACCACGCCGAATGGGCACGCCGCATCGAAGGCGAAATCATCCCCAGCGACACCCCGGACGAAAACCTGTTCCTGCAACGCGAGCCGATTGGCGTCGTGGCTTGCCTAATTCCGTTCAACTACCCGGTCTATACCCTGCTGCGCAAAATCGCCCCGGCGCTGATTGCCGGCAACACCGTGGTGGTGCGCCCGAGCAACAACACGCCGTTGTCCGCCTTTGAAATCGCCCGTGCCGTCGAGCAGTCGGGCATGCCGGCCGGCGTGATCAACATCCTGACCATGGACCACGCCACCGCCGCCGCCCTGTGCACCCACAAGGCCGTGGGCCTGATCACCCTGACCGGCAGCGTCAACGCCGGGCGCATCGTGCTCGACTACTGCAAGGCCAACATCGCCAAGCCGTCCCTGGAGCTGGGCGGCAAGACCCCGGCGATCATCGAGGCCGACGCCGACCTGGAAAAAGCCGCCAGCGACATCATCGCTTCCAAGACCACCCACTGCGGCCAACTGTGCACGGCCGTCGAGCGGGTGTATGTGCAGGAAAGCGTCTATGACCGATTCCTGGCCCTGCTCAAGGCCAAGATCGGCGCCGTCAAATTCGGTGACCGTGCCACGGATGCGGGCCTGATGGGCCCACTGGTCAACGCCAGCTCCCGGCAGAATATTCACGCCATGGTCGAGCGCGCCATCGCCGACGGTGCTGTACTGGAAACAGGCGGCGTACTCCCCGACGGTCCGGGCCATTTCTACCCGCCGACGCTGCTCAGCGCCTGCCGCCAGGACATGGAAATCATCCAGGAAGAAATCTTCGGCCCGGTGCTGCCGGTGCTCAAGTACCGCGATATCGACGAAGCGCTGGCTATGGCCAACGATCACCAGTTCGGCCTGTCGTCGGTGCTCTATACCGAGAACTACCGCACGGCCATGAAAGTCGCCAACGCCATCGAGGCCGGCGAGTTGTACGTCAATCGCACCCCGGCCGACCCTTACCAGGGTTTCCACGCCGGCTGGAAACGCTCAGGGCTGGGCGGCGATGACGGCAAGCACGGGATGCTTGAATTCACCCAGACCCGTTTGGTGGTCATGAAGTACTGATTCACCGACCACCGGCTTCACCTCAATAAAAACAATTATCGGGGCACCTGCACAGTGGGTGCCCGAGGTCTACAAGATGTCCAAGCCTGCACCCGTTGCCCAGGGTTTCGATGCCGTGTCCGCGGCTAAAAGCGACAAAGCCAGTCGCTACTTCCAATTGATGTTGCTGGTATTGGCTGCCGGGGCGATCTACCCGATCCTCTACCTGCGCCAGGTCTACCAGACCACCATGCTCGAGGTGTTCCAGATCAACCACAGCCAGCTGGGTTATCTGTACTCGATGCTCGGTACGATCTTCCTGCTCAGCTACCTGCCGAGCGGCTGGTTGGCCGATCGCCTGCCGCCACGCTTCCTGATCTTCTTTTCGTTGGTGGCCACCGGGGCCCTGGGTATCTGGTACTCCACTGTGCCGTCGATGACCGGCCTGATGATCATCTTCGGCTGCTGGGGCCTGACCACCGGCCTGACCTTCTGGGCTTCGGTGCTCAAGCGGGTGAAGATGATCGCCCATCACAGTGAGCAGGGCCGTTTCTTCGGCATCCTCGACGGCGGCCGTGGCCTGGTGGAAGCCTTGCTGGCGACCGTGGCCCTGGGGCTGTTCGCCTACGCCACCGAGACCCGCAGCCAAACTGCGGCCGAAGGCTTCAAGCACGTGGTGTACCTGTATTCGTTCGTGTGTATCGCCATTGGTTGTGTGCTGGTGCTGCTCAAGGACCCCAAGTCCATGGCCGAAACTGCGGCGGTGGAGAAGGGCAAGTTCAACCTGATCGCCGACCTCACCACCCTGGTGAAAATCCCCGAGCTGTGGCTGGTGACCGCCATCGTGTTCTGCGGTTACCACATGTTCTGGGCCACCTACAGCTTCTCCGATTACCTGCAAGGCAGCGGCATGACCGCCGTGATGGCCGGCACCATCACCACCATCAAGTTGTGGATGCGACCCATCGGCGGGATCGGCGGCGGCTGGCTGGGGGACAAGTTTTCGAACATCTCGGTGCTGATCGTCGCGCTGATGCTGGTGACCCTGGCGATGGTCGGCCTGATCGTGTTCCCGGCCATTGGCAGCCTCGGCTTGCTGATCGGCACGGTGATCTTTATCGGCCTGATGACCTACGCGATTCGCGGCCTGTACTGGGCGATCCTCGACAGCTGCGACATCCCGCTGCGCATCACCGGCCTGGCCATCGGCATCGTCTCGGTGGTGGGTTACCTGCCGGACACCTTTATCCCGCTGATCAATGGCTACCTCACCGACACATACCCGGGGCGGGTCGGCTACAACCTGTACTTCGGCTACATCGCCTTCATCGGCGTGCTCGGGACCCTCGCGGCCCTGACCTTGCGCGCCCGGATCAATCGTAAAAAATTCAACCAGACAGGTGCCTGAGATGAAAATCGTCGCCCTTGAAACCCATATTGTCGCCGTACCGCCGCCGCACATCGGCGGCATGTATTGGCTGTTCGTCAAACTGAAAACCGACTGCGGCATCGAAGGCGTGGGCGAGATCTACGCCGCCACCTTCGGCCCCAAGGCCATGCTGCCGATCATCGAGGACGTGTTCGAGCGCTACCTGCTCAACCACGACCCGCACCACATCGAGCGCTTCTTCCGCCAGGCGTACTCCAGCGGCTTCACCCAGCGCCCCGACCTGACCATGATGGGCGTGGTCAGCGGCCTGGAAATGGCCTGCTGGGACATCATCGGCAAGGCCGCCAACAAGCCGGTCTATGAGTTGCTGGGGGGCAAGGTCAACGAGCGCCTGCGTTCCTACACCTACCTGTACCCGGTCAACAGCAAGGGCGAGTACGACTATGACGACCCGGACCTGGCCGCCGAATGCGCGATCGAGAACATGAACAAGGGCTTCACCGCCGTGAAGTTCGACCCGGCAGGCCCGTACACCGCGTACTCCGGCCACCAGATCTCCCTGGAAGTGCTGGAACGCTGCGAAACCTTCTGCCGCAAGATTCGCGAGGCGGTGGGCGACAAGTGCGACCTGCTGTTCGGCACCCACGGGCAGATGGTGCCGTCGTCGGCGATTCGCCTGGCCAAGCGCCTGGAGAAATACGACCCGCTGTGGTTCGAAGAACCGGTGCCACCAGGCCAGGAAGAGGCCATGGCCCAGGTCGCGGCGAAGACCAGCATTCCCATCGCCACCGGCGAGCGCCTGACCACCAAGTACGAGTTCTTCAAGCTCTTGCAGGCCGGTGGTGCATCGATCCTGCAAATGAACGTGGCCCGCTGCGGCGGCCTGCTGGAAGCCAAGAAAATCGCGAGCATGGCCGAGGCCTACTACGCGCAGATCGCCCCGCACCTGTACAACGGACCGATCGGCGCAGCGGCGAGTTTCCAGTTGGCCGCGTGCACGCCGAACTTCCTGATCCAGGAAAGCATCATGACCTGGGGCGGCTTCCATGCCGAAGTGCTGACCAAGCCGCTGCAATGGGAGGACGGCTACATCATCCCGTCCACCGAGCCGGGCCTTGGGGTGGAGCTGAACATGGACGTGGTGCGCAAGCACACGCCGTACACCGGCGAGCGGCTGCACCTGCAAATGGCGCCCACGCCTGCTGACGTGAAAGACACTTCGCCCGCCAAGGGCTAAAAAAAACGACTTATGCGGTAACCGTGAATGACATACGACTACATCATCGCCGGCGCCGGCGCCGCAGGTTGCGTCCTGGCCAACCGACTCTCCGCCTCGGGCGAGCATTCGGTATTGCTGCTGGAAGCCGGCGGCAAGGACAGCTCCTGGTGGTTCAAGATCCCGGTCGGTTTCGCCAAGATGTACTACAACCCGACCTTCAACTGGATGTACTACAGCCAGCCGCAAAAACAGCTGGCCGACCGTGCCATCTATGCCCCGCGGGGCAAGGTGCAGGGCGGTTCCGGCTCGATCAACGCCATGATCTACGTGCGCGGCCAGGCCCATGATTTCGATGACTGGGCGGCTAATGGCAACGACGGCTGGGGCTTCAAGGACGTGCTGCCGTACTTCCGCAAGCTGGAAAATCACCCCCTGGGCGACACCGAATACCACGGTAGCAGCGGCCCCATCAGCATCACCCCGATGAAGGGCCAGACTCACGCCATCTGCGATGTATTTCTCAAGGGCTGCGAGCAATTGGGCTATGGCCTGAGCGATGACTTCAACGGGCCGAACTTCGAAGGTGCGGGCCTCTACGACGTCAACACCCGCAACGGTGAGCGCTGCTCCAGCAGCTTTGCGCACCTGCACCCGGCGTTGGGTAGGCCGAACCTGACCGTGGAGTTGCATGCGCTGGTAGACCGCGTGCTGTTCGACGATCAGCAGCGCGCCACCGGCATCAGCGTGACCCAGCACGGCGTGGTTCGCACCTTTACCGCGCGCAAGGAGGTGATCCTGTGCGCCGGGGCGGTGGATACGCCGAAGATCCTGCAACTGTCGGGTGTGGCGGACAAGCAATTGCTCGCCGAACACAACATCCCGCTGGTCAAGGACCTGCCTGCAGTGGGGCAGAACCTGCAGGACCACCTCTGCGCCAGTTATTACTACAAGGCCAATATCCCGACCTTGAACGACCAGCTCAGCTCGCTGTTTGGCCAGGTCAAACTCGGCCTCAAATACCTGCTGACCCGCAAGGGCGCGCTGGCCATGAGCGTCAACCAGGCCGGCGGGTTCTTTCGCGGCAACGAAGGGCAGGCGCACCCCAATCTGCAGCTGTACTTCAACCCGCTGTCGTACCAGATCCCGAAAAACAACAAGGCCAGCCTCAAGCCCGAGCCGTATTCAGGCTTCCTGCTGTGCTTCAACCCGTGCCGGCCTACCAGCCGCGGGACGATCCGCATCGCCTCGAAAAACCCACGGGACGCGGCCTTGATCGACCCCAACTACCTGAGCACCCAAAAGGACATCGACGAGGTGATCCAGGGCAGCCGGCTGATGCGCAAGATCATGCAGGCGCCGGCGCTCAAGGGCGTGACGGTGGCCGAGGTATTGCCGGGGCCGGCGGTGCAAACCGATGAGCAGATGCTGCAGTACTTCCGCGAGAACAGCGGCTCGATCTATCACCTGTGTGGCTCTTGCGCCATGGGCTCGGACCCGCTGGTGTCGGTGGTGGACAAGCGCCTGAAGGTGCACGGGATGCAAGGGCTGCGGATTGTCGATGCGTCGATTTTCCCCAACGTGACCTCGGGCAATACCCATGCGGCGGTGTTGATGGTGGCGGAGAAGGGTGCGGATCTGGTCCTGCAGGATGCCTGAGTGCACCACCGATAAAATGTGGGAGCGGGCTTGCTCGCGAAGGCGGTGTGTCAGGCGCTGGATATGTCGACTGAACCACCGCCTTCGCGAGCAAGCCCGCTCCCACAGGGGGATTTAATTCGGTAGAGAGACCGTGTTCTGCCACTGGGCAACCGTTTCCGCACTGATGCTTACCCCACCACACACAATCACCACCACATCCTCAATCCCGGCAATCGCCCCATGCTTCAGATACGCCACGGCCAACGAAACCCCACATGCGGGTTCCACCAACTGGCGTAAATCATCGGCGTACCGCGCCACGCCCATCATCGCGTCGGCATCACTCAACACCACGCATTGATGGGCAAACCTGCCGATATGCTGCACCGGCCACGCCGCCACCTGGGTCGCGGCCAACGACTTGGCCACGGTATCGATCTTCGCCAGCCGCACGGGCTTTCCAGCCTCTACGGCAGCAGCAAACGAAGCCGCGCCCGCCGTTTCACACGCAATCACCTTGCAGCCGAACCGCCCATGACGCTCCAGGCCCGTCAGAACGCCCGCGAGCAGTCCACCGCCGCCCACCGAGGTCACGATGGCGCCCACCTGAGGGCAGTCCTCGAGAATCTCATCGATCATGCTGCTGTGGCCTTCCCACAACAGCGGGTGATCAAAGGCCGGCACATACAACGCGTCCGGCGCTTCGGCGAGTTGCAGGGCCAGTTCGTTGGATTGATCCCACAGATCACCGTGCACCACCACCTCGGCCCCAGCCTGGCGGATGCGCGCACGGGTGGCTTCGGGGGTGGTGGAGGGCACCACGATTCGCGCCTGCAACCCCAAGCTCCGCGCCGCAAAGGCCGTTGCCAACCCGGCATTACCGCCGGAGGGGCACACCACGGTGGTCTTGCCCTGGCTGGCCGCGTAGGCACACAACGTGGTCATCCCGCGCAACTTGAACGAGCCACAGGGTTGCAGGTTCTCGAGCTTCAGCCAGACCCGCCGGGTAGCGGTGGACAAGCCGGGGTGCAGGATCAACGGGGTGCGAATCGGCAGCATTGGTCATTTCCTGATCGGTCGAGTACCCATCATATATCAGGCCACGTGCTGTATCTGAGCTAGGCTGGTTGGGTTAAGTTGCTTGCGGTGTGTGATAGTGGCAAATGGCTTTGTCTTCGCTCGGTGATCGGTTACCTTATCGCCCCTGGATGGCTTCTATGGCCATTGCGCAATGCTCGACACAAGGATGGTCATGTAGCGGGAGTTTTTTCACGCCTCCCTTGTGTCGATCTCACCGACTGACACGAGTAGATCCATGTCCAATTGCCTGGTATCACTGTCCGAACAAGCCTTTTTTACGATTGCCACTTCTGCGCTGGAGGCTTACCGCGTTGATCACTCTGCCGATCTGGACGGTACCGGGATCAAGTTGGAGACCTTTGGTTATCTGTGGGGCCATCTCAGCTCAACCAGTATGAACGAGACCGTGTACCGTATCAGCCAGGCAAATGTATCGACTGCCGCTCACCGCACGGGGGATTCCGTTACTGCCCGCGACGATGCCTATACCTTGAAAAATACCTTCGTCGAATCATTCTTTCCGGAACTGCGTTTTCTCGGAGACTTTCACAGCCATCCTTACAGTCAGGAACGTGACGCCGTGCGCACTGAGCTGGACTTGGAGCGCAACGAGTTTTACCGGTTCTCAACTGCGGATATGCGTAACGCCAAAGCTCAACAGGATGCGTGCAAGGACTACCGCGTTGGCTTGGTAATTACTGTATTTGAGCGTGAGGAACAGGTCGCACGTTCCAACAAGTACCTTGATGATCAGAGTTGTATCCGTTTCCAATACGACAGCATGACAATCTGGATCAAGGCATACGTGTGGGCGGGTGATGATTACCGTAGAAAGGCCGACAAAATGGTGACGCTTATTTGTCCTCCTGCTGGTTTCAGTTTGCAAGTCTGAGACGGACGCTTTGTGCTTTAACGATTCACGCCCGTTCAGCCGTAAAAAGACCTAGTGGCTTCGGAGAGCTAAGCCAATGTTGTTGGATTTGAAAGATGACACCCAGCTGAAAGCCGCTTGTAAAAGCGCGCTTGAGCAAACGCGCACCCAACCTGGAAATCAGGAGTGGCGTAATCGACTGATGGTCTTGCTCGAAAAAGTGCGCGAGTCGGATCACGATGAGTTCACCAGTGAGGCATTTCAGCGAATGCTTTGGGACAGCCGGGCTATTTCAGCCACAGGCATGGGCAGTGTCGACATTTCATTGGTGGCAGCCGATGGGCAAATCGCCGAGCTCTTATGGCAGCTAAAGTCAACCTATCGAGTGTTGCTCCCTGATGCCGTGGAGATGTTGATTGATTCCACTTGGTCACAGGTACTTGCCTTGGTAGAGCTCAAGGTCAAGCGCCGGCCTTTGCTGAAGTTATGTCGGTTGCTCGCGGCTATTTGTCCTGAATACTTCACGACTATTACCAATTTCCGAAAGCTCCACGAGCTGGCTATCGCGATGGGGTTTGACGGTCCCCTGGGGCATGGCCTGTCGGAGCAACGCTGGGTAATGGCGCGATTGAAGGGGGTTCTTGACGATCCTGGCCCAGGGCTGACGCAATTTTTTGTTGAGCATATGACCGTGCCTTGGTTGTTGTACGTCAATCACGTCCAAAAGGCGGAGTTGGAGGCGACAGAGGTATCAGACCTGGCTACCGGAGAGGAGCGCCTCAACCCATTACCTGCAGATCGTCGGCGCCGTGGCATGTTGGCTATTGGTGGGGGCTCATCAACCATTCGTTCAATGATCGAGTTTGCTCGTGAAGGCTGCACGCGCGAAGATTTCCGTGAGCACATGCATTCAATTAACCCCGGCCATGTAACCGGCACCCTCAACACTCAAATCAATGCGTTGATTGCGGAGTGGGGTGTATTGCGGCCTGACGGAGACAACCTTTACCTGACGCCAAGAGGCGAAAGTTTCCTTGAGTCTGGCGACCCGGATGATTTCTGCGATTGGTTGTTAACGCGTATTCTCGGGTTCGACAACATGCTCTATCTATTGATGCAGGAACCTTTGACTGTAAAGGCCCTGGCGCTGGAACTACAAAAGGTCAATCCAGGCTGGACCAGCAACTTTGTTCCGAGCTCACTGATCAACTGGTTGCGCAGCCTGAAGCTTGTTGAGTTGGCCTCCGACAAGACCTTGCAGTTGACCGAGCGTGGATTGACTTGGGCCGAACGTATTCATTGGGTTCCAGGTTTGCTCGGAGGGGACCCGGTACTGGTGCCACAAGAAACCTCGCCCGACTACCAAGGCTATATCAACCGTCCGAAACTGGGAGAGATTCTTGAGAGTTTCGACGACAACATTGTCTTGCGCCCTGAACTCATAGGCCAGCTCGATGCCGGCCTGTGGAGCCATCACCGTCGTCATCTTGCCGTATTGACGGGGTTGAGCGGTGCTGGGAAAACACTGCTGGCCCGAGGTTATGCATTGGGCTTACGGCACGGGGAAAAAGATCCCGCGCAGGGTTTGCTGACCGTTGCGGTACAACCGGGTTGGCACGATCCGTCTTGCTTGTTGGGATACATTAACCCGATTAATAATGAAGTCTATGTGCGGACGGCGCTCCTTGATTTTCTGTTGTGTGCCAGTGCAGATCCAGACCGTGCCTACACTGTGGTCCTGGACGAAATGAATCTGTCGCACCCCGAGCAGTACCTCGCACCGCTGTTGTCGGCAATGGAAACCGGTGACCGGATCGAGTTGCACGCCCAAGGCGTCGAGATTAATGGGATTCCAGCCAGCCTCGACTACCCCGCGAACCTCTTTATCATCGGTACCGTCAATATGGACGAAACCACCCATGGACTCAGCGACAAGGTGCTTGATCGTGCCTGCGTGATTGAGTTCTGGGATATTGACGTGGACGCCTTTCCTGGTTGGAAAAATAGTCCGCTTTCCAGCGAGCAGACCCACAAAGTCCAGCAGGCACTCAAGGATCTGGTCGCAGCACTTCGTCCCGTCAGGCTGCATTTCGGCTGGCGCACGATCAGCGATGTAATGGGCTATATCCGCGAGGCGTTGCGCTGGAACGTTATCGACTTTGAAAGTGCGTTGGACCAGGCTATCTATTCCAAAGTATTACCCAAACTGCGCGGTGAGGACTCGCCCCGTATTCAACGGGCGTTTGCTGCAGTGCAGGTAGTACTCAAACAGAATGAACTTACGCAATCGCAGGCCAAGATGCATGAGTTGCTGGAAGACCTCCAGTACCTGGGTTCTGCCCGGTTCTGGCGTTAAGCATGGGGCAGATTGTCTGCGTTGACCACTCAGGTCGCTTATTCAGCATCAGCCCGGATCAGCTGTGTTCAGGGTTCCATGAGCAGGGTCGTTATGTCTTTCTGATCCCCGAAGGGGCAGGCCAGTTATTTGTCGATGACGTCGCTCTGGCGGCCGGCCGGCATGAGCAACAGATGGCCTGGGTGTGGGAGCCAGGCTTCTATGCGGGGGAAGTCGCTGCTGAGCTCACAGATGTCAGCGGCAACGTTGTCGCTCTTTATCGCCTGTCTGTAGCGCCACAAGGCGAAAAACTCGAACAGGCTTCGTTTGAGCGGATGATCGCCGACATCCAGGCTTTCGACCCAAGTTTGTTGATGGGGACCGAATACACGAAAAGCCAGATCGGCGTGCAAGGTGAAGTGACGAATGTGCATCTGCAATACGCGCGCTTGCGTTGTTATGGCGACGCATTTTTGAAGGCTATGCGTAGGGTGACCAAAAGCCCACTGACGAGGCTGCGCCGAGAGCGGACAATTCAGGGGTTGAACAAGGTCAGACGGCTGGACCGATACTCTGTGCACAAGGCTATGCGCAATCCTGCAATGTTGCCGGTGTTGAACGGGCAATCCAGCAACTTCGGTACTCCCGGGCCCATTGCCTTTGACGTTTCGACGGTATTCAACGACCTTGATAATGCTGCGAACCAGACGCTCTGCGCGGTTCTGCGCGCTGTGGCTCGGCGCGCGGGGCAAGTGATCGCGGGGTTAAGTCGGCTCAGTGAGCAGAAGGAACAGGACGGTGCTCGTTCGTTACTGGTGCCAAGGCTCGCGCGCCGTATGGCGTACCTGAATCGCCTACAGCATGACCTGCGACGAATTGCGCGCAGTGAGCCCTTTACATCAATAAAGACGGCGCATATTTCATCGGCCGGGTTGAACGCTATTTCGGCGCACCCACTGTACGCAAGCGCTTATCGGGTGGGCTGGCACGCTCTGCGTAATGGGGTGGGTGGTGAGTTGAGCGATGAAAGGCATTGGATGAGTCCTACCTGGGAAGTCTACGAACGGTGGTGTTACCTCCAAGTAGTCAAAACCTTGCAAGCGCGCTATTCACACATGGTCTGGCAAAGGGATTGCGTTTCGAACAAAGCTGAATGCATTGCCTTCAACGCAATCGCACCCAATATCGAGCTCAATGTATGGCTTCAGGTCCGCTGCCCGGCATTCGATAAAAAACCCAACCGGGGCTTCGCCAGTATTTCGCGGCAGCGTTTCCCGGATATTGTCATCACCCTTGAGGCCCATGGTCAGAAGCGTTTTTTGGTGCTGGATGCGAAGTATCGAGCCAGCCGCTATGGCGTACTGGATGCAATGCAATCCGCGCATATCTATAGGGACAGTTTGCGCTGGCAAGACCGGGGTCCTGATTGCACGTTGTTACTCGTACCAAAAAAGGGCGGAGTACCTTCATTGGAAACCACACAGTACAGGGATACATACGGGGTTGGCGTCGTGGCGCTGGGTGTTGGGGAGGACCTCAATACGCTGGGCGAATTGCTTCATGGCCTGTTGGGACCGGCTATCACTTCACACACTGAGGTCCAGTAACCACAATACCAGCGTTTAAGACCTCTTCGATCTGCGCAAGTCCTGACGCTGATCCGACATTCTGACAACGAAGACTTTTCCCGCTCTCGTTTGAGGCCTTGGATCTACCACCCCCGCAACCGCTCCCAAACCTGCACCTCACCATTCTCCAGCAGCGCGCCATAGCTGCCGAACTGCGTCCCCGTAGCACACGCATGGTTAGGCAAAACCCTCAGCCGCGTCCCCAGCGGAAACCGCTCAACCACATCCACCGCCACCCCGTCGAACCAAGCCACCCCATGCTCCTGATTCGCGCTGCCCACCAGCAACCCCTCGATCACCTCACCACCCTCGGTACACACCTGCCCATAACCAAAATCCCGCTTCTGCGACTGCGTCCCACGATCCCGACTCATCGCCATCCACCCCGCGTCGGTAATGATCCAGCCCTTTTCCACCTGATGCCCGATCACCGTAGTCAGCACACTCAACGCCAGCTCATCAATGCGGCACACCCCAACGTTATGCATCACCAAATCAAAAAACGCATAAACCCCAGCCCGCAGCTCAGTCACACCCTCCAGGCTCACCGCCGACAGCGCCGTGGGCGTCGAACCCACACTCACCTGCAAGCAAGGCAACCCCGCCCCCCGAATCACCTCGGCCGCTGCAACACAGCGCGCCCGTTCCTGCTCGGCAATCGCCCGCAACGCCTCAGGCGTATCCAGCCCGTAACTTTCCCCGGCATGAGTCAACACCCCGGCAAGCATCCCGCCGCCATACAGCAGCCTGGCGATCTCCAGCAACAGCGGATCCTGAGGCTTCACCCCGGACCGGTGCCCATCACAGTCAATCTCAATCAGCACCGCAAAAACCTCACCCTGCAGCGCACCAAACTCGACAATCGCCCGGGCCCCGGCAAGGCTGTCGGTGATCAGCGTCAGCGCACACCCCTGACGACGCAACGCCAACGCCTGAGGCAATTTATGCGGCGCCATCGCCACCGCATACAGAACGTCCCGAATGCCGAGGTCGAAAAAATACTCGGCCTCCTTCAACGTCGAAACCGTAATCCCCGTGGCCCCGGCAGCGATTTGCGCCGCCACCACCTCGGCACATTTATGGGTCTTCACATGGGGCCGCAAGCTCACACCCAAGTCATCGGCACGCTGCTGCATACGCAGGATATTGCGCTGCATCCGGCTCACATCCAGCAAAGCTGTCGGGGTTTCCATCGTGCACACTCCAAAAGGTAAATTGACGGTCTATCCAGCACTGGATATGTTGTCTGAATGAAAAAACACACTCCCGAACAAGCGGCCTTGATCAGCCAGCTCGAACAGATTGCCGAAGGCCTGAGCAAGACCTTCAGCCCGTTTTGCGAGGTCGTGCTGCACGACCTGCGCGACCCGCAGCACGCAATCATGGCCATCCACAACAACCTCTCCGGGCGCCAGCCGGGTGACCCGGCCACCGAGCTGGGCCTGGCGCGGATTGCCGATCCCGAGTACCCGCAGGTGATCGCCAACTACCAGAACCAGTTCGCCGACGGGCGTCAGGTCAAGAGCACTTCCATCGGCATCAAGGACTCCACCGGCAAGTACGTGGCGGCCTTGTGCATGAACGTCGACCTCTCGTTGTTCCGTGGCTTGCAGGGCATGCTGGAACAGTTCGGCTCGGTCAGCGGCGATCGGCCCGCCGAGTCTCTCGACCCGTCCGGTGCGGACGCCATTCGTGCGCGCATCGACCAGTTCGCCGCACGCCTGGCGACCACCCCACGAGCCCTCAAGGCCGCCGACCGGCGCCTGCTGATGCAAGAGCTGAAAGAAGCCGGCGTGATGGACATCCGGCGTGCCATGGAAACGGTTGCCTCACACCTTGGGGTCTCGCGGGCGGCGGTCTACACCTACGCCAAATGACCTATGCCGAGCGCGCCACGGCTTCGATTTCAATCAGATAGCCGTGGTGCAGTTCCGGCACCGGCACCACCGCGCGGGCCGGGCGGTGATCTCCCAGCGCAGCGGCGTACAAGCCATCAAATTCAGGCCAGTGTTTTACCCCCACCACGTACACCGTGACTTTCACCAGGTCTGCGGGTGAGCCGCCTGCGGCCTTCAAAATCGCCAACAGATTGTCCAGGGCCACTTGAGCCTGTTCGGCAAACGAAGCCTCGAGGTTATGACGCCCGTCAGGGCTCACCGGCAATTGACCGGAGATGTACAGCGTGCGCTGATGGCTTACGGCCTGGGAGTAGTGCCCGGCAGGCGCCGAGGCCGCGGGGGTGTGGACGAAGTTCATTGTGGAGCGCTCAGCAACTGCGCATACGTTTGGAGGTCGACGTTGCCGCCGGTCACGATGACGCCCACGCGCTGGCCCCGGAACTGATGCTTGAGGTTTCGCAGGGCCGCGAGGCCAAGGCAGCCGGTGGGCTCCACGACCATCTTCATGCGCTGCATGAAGAACTTCATCGAGGCCACCAATTCGGCGTCCGAGACAGTGAAAATGTCAGTGACCTGCTCGCGAATGATCGGGAAGGTGTGCTGACCCAAATGCTGGGTCTGGGCGCCGTCGGCGATGGTGACGGGCGTATCGATGTGCACGATGCTGCCGCTCTGGAAGGAGCGCTTGCCGTCGTTCCCGGCTTCGGGCTCGACCCCGTACAAGAGGCAATCGGGCGCCAGCGCACGGGTGGCCAGCGCGGTGCCGGAGAGCATGCCGCCACCACCCAGGCCGACAAACAGCGCGTCCAGCGGGCCGGTGAACTCCAGCAGCTCCTTCGCGGCAGTGCCCTGGCCGGCCAGCACGTCCGGGTGGTCGAAGGAGGGGATCAGGGTCATGCCGTGTTGCTCGGCGAGTGTGCGACCAATCTGCTCGCGGTCTTCGGTGACGCGGTCATAGAACACCACCCTTGCACCGTATTCCCGGGTAGCGGCGACCTTCGCGGCGGGGGCGTCGGTGGGCATCACGATGGTTGCCGGCATCTGCAACAACCGCGCGGCCAGCGCGATGCCTTGCGCATGATTACCCGAGGAAAACGCCACGACGCCAGCCTTGCGCTGCTGCTCATCAAAACGCGACAGCGCATTGAAGGCGCCGCGAAACTTGAACGAGCCGGTGCGTTGCAGGTTTTCGCACTTGATAAACACCTGGGCGCCGGTCTCGGCATCGAGGGTACGCGAGGTGAACACCGGCGTGCGGTGGGCGAAGCCTTCCAGGCGCTCGGCGGCTTTGATTACGTCATGGTAGGAAGACGGTGGCATGGGAGGGACCTCTCGAATTTCGTTAGATGGATAAAATATCCATATCTATACAAACTGTAAAGTTGCATTTCATGCTAGCGTTTCGGGCTTCTCTGATCTGTAGAGGGCTCGACGTTGATTCGACTGACCGATTACATCGCTGATTTTTCCCGTTCGCCGCTGGCACCCTGGGTGGATCTTGCGCCGTGGGAGTTGGTGACCCAGGCGCCGGAAATCGTTCGCAAATTGCTGGCGGGGCTTTCTGATGATGACTATGAGATTCATGACGAGATTGCCGTGCACCGTACTGCGGTCGTGGAGGCGGGCGCTGTTTTAAAAGCGCCGCTGATCATCGGCGCCCACTGTTTTATCGCTGCCGGTGCCTACCTTCGCGGCGGTTGCTGGGTGGATGAATATTGCATCTTCGGACCGGGTGCAGAGCTCAAGACGTCCTTTGTCTTCAGCGGCAGCAAGCTGGCGCATTTCAACTTTGTCGGTGATTCGGTATTGGGCCGTGGGGTTAACCTGGAGGCCGGCAGTATCGTGGCCAACTACCGGAACGAGCGTGACGACAAGGAAGTGCAGGTGCGCATTGACGGGCAGTTGCAGCGCACCGGCTGTGACAAGTTTGGCGCGCTGCTTGGGGATCAGTGCCGGGTGGGAGCCAATGGCGTGCTGGCGCCGGGTGCGGTGCTCGGTTCAGGTCGTGTGGTGGGGCGCGGTCAACTGTTCGATGGAGAAGTGGGCAACGGTTAGTCGAAAAGAACGTGGTATGCCGGCGGGTTATTAAATAGAATGAATCTCATTTGAGACTGACTCGCGCCGCGCAGGTTACTTGCCATGAATGATGCTGTAGTGCCGACGCACCTCGCTGAACCCAGCCTTCACACGTTGTACCGCGACCACCGCAGCTGGCTCGAAAGCTGGCTGCGGCGCCGCTTGGGCAACGCCTGGGATGCGGCCGACCTGAGCCAGGACACGTTCCTGCGGGTGCTGGCCAGCGCGCAGCCGATTGCGCAATTGCAGGAGCCCCGGGCCTATCTGGTGACGGTGGGCAAGCGCTTGCTGGTGAATTTTCACCAGCGGCGCAGTCTGGAACGGGCGTATCTCAATGCGTTGATGCAGTTGCCGGAGGCTTGCGTGCCGTCGCCGGAGCAACGCTGGTTGCTGCTGGAAACCCTACAAGCCCTGGATGAATTGCTCGACGGTTTGCCGGCGGTGGTGCGCCGCGCGTTTCTCTGGAGCCAGCTGGAAGGACTCGGCTATCGGGAGATTGCCGAGCGGCTCAAGGTGTCCGAGCGTACGGTCAAGCGCTACATGGCCCAGGCTTACGAGCATTGCCTGCTGGTGGAACTGTGAGCCGTGCTGCGCCGGATCTCGCCCGGGCGGCGGCGCAGTGGCTGGCGTTGCTGGAATCCGGCAGCGCCACCGAACGTGATCACGCCCGCCTGCAGCAGTGGCGTGACAGCCATCCCCAGCATGAGCAGATCTGGCAAAAAGCCCAATCGCTGCGCCAGCGGTTTACCGACTTGCCGCCAGCGTTGGCCATGGCCAGCCTTGATCGTCCGCAACCGGGACGGCGTGCAGTACTCAAGCGTGCCTTGGGCGTCGCCGCGTTGTTGCCAACCGCGTGGTTGCTCAGCCGGCAATTGCCTATCGACGTGTGGCGCGCCGACCTGCACACCGCTACTGGCGAACGCAAGCGAGTGCCGCTGTTGGATGGCAGCAGCCTGCAACTGAATACCGCGAGCGCGGTGGACGTGGATACGGCCCGGCGCCGTGTGACGCTGGTGGAAGGGGAGATGGCGTTGACGGTGCCGGGGGCTGGTGCGCTGACGGTGCAGACGCGTTATGGCCAGGTGATCGTCAGCCAGGCTGAAGTGTGTGTGCGGCAGTTGTCTTCCGGGTGTTTGGTGTCGGTGTTGAAGGGCGCGGTGCAGGTGCAGGACCTGCGTGGGCAAGTGGCGACATTGCAGGGGGGGCAGCAGGCACGGTTGCAGGCGTCGGGGATGGGCGCTGCGGTGGGGTTTGATGCGTTGCAATTGGGTTGGCGCGACGGTGTGCTGACTGCGCAGAACCAGCTGTTGGGTGATTTTTTGCGGGAGCTGGAGCGGTATCGGCCAGGGGTGATGCGTTGGGACTCGAGCCTGGAAACGCTGCGGGTGACCGGGAGTTTTCAGTTGGCCGATACCGATCGAATTCTCGCGTTGCTGGCGTCGACGATGCCGCTGCAAGTGCAGTCCCGTACGCAGTATTGGGTGACGTTGACGCCGCGTAAATCGGCTGCTTGATGCGATCCTTGTGGGAGCGGGCTTGCTCGCGAAGAACCTGAGAGCGCCGCGTTGAATCAGGATGCCCGCGTCATCGTTAACNNACCGTGCCCGCTTTAGCTTTTGATTTTGGGCGGACTCAACACGTGCCTTTCAGATCACATGCGCCCGCTGCAGCTCAGTCAACGCCAGTGCCTTGAGCCGCGCCAACAGCGGATCCCGCCGATCCCGCGGATGCACCAGCTCCACCGCCAGCTCCTGGCGAATACTGCTCGGCCGGTTATCCATCACCAACACCCGGTCACTCAGGTACAGCGCCTCGTCCACATCGTGAGTCACCAACAGCAGGGCGATCCCGTGGTGCTCGGCCAATTGCAGCAGCAGGTCCTGCAGCTTCATGCGGGTAAACGCATCCACCGCGCTGAACGGTTCGTCCAGCAACAGCACCTGCGGCCGTGAATACAGCCCGCGAGCAATCGCCACCCGTTGCGCCATCCCGCCAGACAACGCCTTGGGCAACGCCTGGCCAAAACCCGTAAGCCCCACCTCATCGATCAACTGCGCGACCCAGGCCTTGTCATAGCCAACGTCATCGCTGAAACCAATGTTTTGCTCCACCGTCAGCCACGGCATCAGCCGTGGCTCCTGAAATACAAACGCGACCTCACCACCGCCTTGCAGCAGTTCCCCCTGATAGTCCTTTTCCAGCCCGGCGACGATCCGCAGCAAGGTGCTTTTGCCGCAGCCACTGGGGCCCAGCAAACTGACGGCTTCCCGCGGCTGCAAGGCCAAATGGACGTTGGTCAGCACCGTCGTCGCGCCGAAGTTTTTCCGCTCGACGCGAATGTCCAGTAGCGCTTCACTCATGCTCAATTCTCCGGGCCTTGGCCGTTGAAGGTATCGCGCCAGGCCAGGCAGCGTTTTTCCAGGGCCGCCAACAGGCCGTCGCTGATCTTGCCCAGCAGCGCCAGCACGATGATCGCCGCCAGCACAATGTCGGGCCGTGAGGTTTCCCGGCCATCGCTGAGCAGGTAACCCAGGCCCTTGGTCGCGGCGATCAACTCGGCCGCCACCAGGAACATCCACGCCAGGCTCAGGCCGCTGCGCAAGCCGGTGAACAGGCCGGGCAGGGCGGCAGGCAACAGGATGCGACGCACCAGGCGCGTGCGGCTGAAGCCATACATCTGCCCGACTTCCACCAGCTTGCGGTCGATGTCGCGAATGGCCGCGACGCCATTGAGGTACACCGGGAAGAACGCGCCGATGGCAATCAGCACGATCTTCGAGGTCTCATCAATGCCCAGCCACAGCAGCAACAGCGGCACCCAGGCCAGGCTCGGGATCGAGCGCAGGCCGGCGAAGGTCGGCTCCAGATACGCCTCGGCTTCGCGGCTCAAGCCGACCCAGGCGGCAAACACCAGGGCCAGGCCGGCGCCGATGGTGAACCCCAGCAGCACCCGCAACAGGCTGGCGCTGATGTGTTTCCACAGCGCGCCTTCGGCTAGGTCGGTGAGGGTCACGGCGATCTCGCTGGGCGCCGGCATCTGGTAGGACGGCAGCCAGCCGATGCGCACCACCACTTCAAGGATCACCAGGATCAACACCGGCAACGCCAGGCCCTTGAGCCGCCGCGGCCAGGCGCTGCGCTGCACGGTGAGCGTTGGCGCGAGTGCGACGGGCAGGGTTTCGCTTTTGCTGCTCATGACGCTCCCCTTATGGACGAGGCAAAGCCTGGCCAAAGCTTGGGTCGATCAACTGGTCGATCACCTGATCCACATTCACCCCACGGCGCACCAGTTCTTCCGACACCAGGATCGGCGCGGCCGCCTTGGACGACACCACGTCCTGGGCAGTGAGCAATGGGCTGCTAAGGTCGGTACGCGACAATTGCAGCTTGGCCACGTCCAGGGGCAGGCCGGATTCGTCGGCCAGCAGCTTGGCGAATTCGTCGGGGTGTTTCACCGCCCAGTTGCGGGCTTTTTCATAGGCACCGAGCACCTTGGCGATGGTCTGTGGATGCTCCTTGGCGTATTTGTCGGTCACGCTGACCACGCCGTAGCTGTTGAAGTCCTTGTTGCGGTACAGCAGGCGCGAACCCGCCTGGATTTCGCTGGCGGCCATGTGCGGGTCGAGACCGGCCCAGGCGTCCACATCACCTTTCTCCAGCGCGGTACGGCCGTCCGGGTGCTGCAGGTGCACCAGCTCCACGTCGTCCTTGCTCAGGCCGGCTTTCTGCAGGCTGCGCAGGGTGAACAGGTACGGGTCGGTGCCTTTGGTGGCGGCGATTTTCTTGCCCTTGAGGTCGCTGACGCTGTTGAACGTCGAGTCCTTGCGCACCACCAGTGCAGTCCACTCGGCGCGGCTGTACACATACACCGACTTGATCGGGCTGCCATTGGCCCGGCTGAGCACCGCCGACAGGCTGGCGGACGAGGCGAAGTCGACGCCGCCGCTGTTGAGGTATTCCAGGGAACGGTTGCTGCCCTGGCTCAACACCCAGCCGACCTTGGTTTGCGGCAGCGCTTCTTCAAGCCAGCCGAAGTGCTTGAGCACCAGGCTCACCGGGGAGTAGTAGGCGTAGTCCAGGTTGACTTGCGCAGGGTCGGTTTCCGCTGCATGGGCCAGGGGTTGCAGGCTGAAGGCGAGGGCGCAGGCGCCCAACAGGGTATTGAAGAAGGGTTTCATGGAACAGCTCCGGACAAGGCGGGATAAGAGAAGGCTTTTCTTATATTCAGAAAATTCATATGGCATGTTCCATCATGCGTTATAGGAATATGCAGTCTCTGTGCCAGCGTCTTTGCAGGGCAGGGCAACACCCTGGCGTAGCAGCTGTCGAGCCCAAGCGAGGCTGCGTTCGCGGTGTGTCAGACAGACCGCTGACGCAGCCTCGCTTGGGCTCGACAGCTGCTACGTGGGGAGTGGTTGGGAGTGGGGAGGCGGGCACTTTGTTGAATCACTGTTGGCTGTGCAACAGCTTGCATATGTTTTTATGGAATAAATAAAGAGTTATATATTCCTTTTGTTGGTTTCACGAATAGGGCACTTTGAGTGCCTGCGCATTCGTGCGGATTGACCCAACAGACCAAAGGAAAGCCGACATGACCATTAAAGCGATCAACGTGCGCAACCAGTTCAAAGGCGTGATCAAGGAAATCCTGATCGGCGAAGTGGTGTCCGAGATCGACGTGCAAACCGCGTCGGGGATCGTGACGTCGGTGATTACCACACGCTCGGTGCGTGACCTGGAATTGAAGGTGGGCAGTGAAGTGATTGCCTTTGTGAAGTCGACTGAAGTGTCGATCGCCAAGCTGTGACTGCAATCCAGTTGTGAACCCAATCCAAATGTGGGAGCGGGCTTGCTCGCGAATGCGGTGTGACAGTCGACATCTACAATGACTGATCCACCGCTTTCGCGAGCAAGCCCGCTCCCACATTTTGTTTTGCATACAGCCGTTGGAGGGTTAGTTGAGTCGAGGTCCGCCTCCTGATGGCCGGGACCCAGGCTTCTCATCCGAAGCATCCGGCAGTGCCTTGGGCGTTTCGCTTGGGTCCTTGTAGTCCTTGTGCAAATCCCCATCCAGCCGGTTGCTCGACGAGCCGCCGCTTTGTGGTGTGGAGTCGAAATGCTCCCACTCCGATTGCTGGAAGCGGAACAGGCTGTCATCGGTCGGCGTGTCGCGGCCGTGGTAGTGGTGTATCTCGTAGTGGGCGTATTCGACCTTGTCCGCCCAGTTGTCCTGCAGCAAACCGTCGCCGGCCAGGTCGCGGTACCAGTCGTTTTCCTTCTCGGTAGCCTTCTGTTTTTTATTGTGGTCGACGAAGTAGCCGATGATTCCGCCTACCACCGCCAACACCACGCCCACCAGGAACAGCGGCCCGGTCAGCGCCGCCGCCGTGCCTGCGCCAAACAGCGCCGCCGCACCCAATACCCCGGCCGACGCGCCGAACGCACCGCCCGCCACTTGCAAGCCACCTGCGGCCTGAGCCAACGGGTCTTTGCTGTCCACGCCGCTTTTGATCGCCAGGGCGCCGAGCACAATGTCGGCAAAACCACCGGCAATGTCCGTCGCCGGGCCCAACACCTTGATCACGGAACCGGCGATCTTCGCCGATTGGGAGGCGCCAAGCTTGGCCGCACCGGCTGCCTTGAGGCCGTCATCCAGGTGAGTGGCGAGGCCTTCGGTGGCTTCGGTTACCGCCTTGTCGCCCTCGCCAAACAGCTTGGCCACGCCGTCGTACTGGCTGTCGGGAACCGCGTCCAGGGCCGCAGCGATTTCCTTGCTGACCTTTGAGTCGATTTCGGTGGGTTTGCTGAAGTCGATGACTTTGCCGGCCGCCCCTTCCTTGCCCCAGATTTCCGGCAGGGTCTTGTCCAGGCCGAGGAAGTCCACCAGGCCGCCCTTGCCCAGGGCTTCGCCGATCTTGTCACCGAGCTTGACGAAGTGGCTGGCGCCGCCGGCAAAACTCAGGAAGTCCTTGGCGATGGTCATGCGTTGGGCCGGGGTTTCGCCGAGCTTGCCGCCTTTGCCCACCAGTTGGTAAATCCCCGAGAACAGGCTGACGCCGGCGCCCATCGAACCGAGGATGCCTTTGCTGTTGAGGGTGTTGAACACTTCGCCGAGCATGCCGCGATCCGCCACCGGGATATACGGTTTGCTCAGGGCGGTTTTCACGTCGGCTTCGCTGATGGTGCCGCTGTTCTTGTAGACGTCGCCGAGCTCTTCCAGGGCCTTGGTCACGGCCGAGGATTTCTCCTTGCCCTCCAGGCCTTCGTTGAGGAATTTCTCCAGCACTTCCTGGCTGCGGCGCGGCAGGTCCAGCAGGTTGCCCTTGAGCACGCCCTTGAGCAGGCCGAACAGGTCCTTGGTGGCCAGCTCCTTGTTGTCGTCGGAGATCTTGCTCGGGTCCGAGAGAATCTCGTTGAGGTCGGTGGTGAGGCCGTCGGCCTGGATATTCTGCGCGGCCTTGGTGGCGGCTTCCGGGTCGAACAGCGACAGCGAGGTCAGGGTGTTGCTCAGGTCCTGCTGGGCTTCGTGGCTCTTGCCCTGTTTTTGCAGGTCCTTGAGGTACAGCACATAGTCGGGGTTGCTGGTCAGGTCGAGAAGCTTCTGCTTGATCTCGTCCTTGTTGGGCAGGTGACTGATGGCGTCGTCCATCTTGGTCTTGTAGTCGGCCTGCACCGTCGGGTCCTTGAACAACTCGCCGATCTGCTCCTGCACTGCCTTGCCGTCGATGATGTCGTGCATGTCGGCGGAGGTGAGCTCGGTCTGCTTGTCATCGAACTCGCGCCAGGTGGTGTTGAACGGGCGCTTGGATTCTTCGTAGCCGGTGATGCCATGGCCGTTCTGGTAGGCGGCCTGGGCTTCCAGGGCGCGGACCAGTTTGGCCCGTGGGTCGTCTTTGGGAATCGAGCCGTCCTTGACGCCGGCGCGGTAGGTGTCGATCAGTTCGGTGGTGGCCAGTTCGCTGACGCTCTGGGTCGGCGACTTGTCGTCGTCTTTGTCGGCATGCACGCCGGTGTCGAGGTTGAGCACGTCGAGCTCATCGTTGCTCGGCAGGTTGTACTTGGCGCGGGTCTCGTCGACGGTGCCGGCGCTCCAGGCTTCCCATTTCGCCACCACTTCGTCGTAGAGCTGCGGGCTGAGCTCCTTGGAGACGATGACCTTGCCTTCGCTGGTTTCATAGCGGATCAGGCCGTCCCCCAGCTCGTCGGGGGAACCGAAGGTGATCTCGGCGTTCTTCAGGAAGTCATTCGGCCCGGCCAGCTTGTAGCCGGCGTCTTCACTGGAGTGGATCTTGCTCCAGGTGTCCTGGGCGGTGGCCACGCTCTTGAACAGTTCCGGGCTGACGTCGGCCGATACGACGACCTTGGTGCCGTCGTGGGTTTCATAGGTCAGCACATTGCCTTGCTGGCCTTCGATCCAGCCGAAGCCCTTGTAGTCGTTCAGCTCCGGCGCCTTGGTATTGGCGTCTGCCAGGGTCGAGCCGTCGTTGAGCGCGGACTCCACGGCGGCGTTTTTGTCGGGGTTGGTGTAGACCTCGTGCAAGCCTGCCAGGTAGTCGAACAGCTTGGGGTTGTCGTCGCGGACCACGACCATTTTCTGGCCATTGCTTTCAAAGCGGATCAGGCCGGGGCCCACTTCATCCTTGGGGCCGACGGTGGTGCCGGCGTAGGGCGGCCACACTTCGTTGTCGCTGGCGCGCTTATAGCCGGCGTCTTCGCTGCTGCCCAGGCCGGTGAAGCTTTCATAGGCTTCCTTGGCTTTCTGGAAGGCCTCCGGGTTGTCGCGTTGGCTGATGACGAACTTGTTGCCGTCCTGGGTCTCGTAGCGAATCACGCCGGGGCCGGTTTCGTCGGGCGGGCCGAGGGATTTGTAATCACCGAGCTTTTCCGGGGCCGTGGCGTCGCCGCCCAGGCGCTGGTAGCCGGCAGCTTCGCTGGCGTTGACGCCGGAGAGTGCCTTGAAGTCGGCGCTGACTTGCTTGAACAGCTCGGGGCTGTCTTTTTCGCTGACGATGACTTTCTTGCCGTCCTGGGTTTCATAGCGGATCAGGCCGGGGCCGACTTCGTCCGCCGGGCCGATGGCCTTGTAGTCCCCCAGGGTGGTGGGCGGTGCGGCGTCCTTGGCGGCCAGTTCATAGCCTTGTTCCTTGCTGGCAGCGAGCCCTTGCGCGGTTTTGTCGCCGGCCTCCACCTTCTTGTTGTTGGCGCTGTTCTTGAGCAGCACGTGGAACGCCGCGCCGGACTTGGGCGGTGTGAGAGGAAGGGCTTTGGGGTCGGTCGAGCGGTTGAGCGGCTGGGTCGTCATGCCATGGAACTCCTGCTGTTACCGGTGGGACGAATCGGCAAAAACAGTAACAGCAGGGGTTCGGCGGTCGTTGCGAAAAGTTGTGAATTGCGCCTTAACGGTGACGCAGGCTGCGTTCCAGACGGGCGATGCCTTCTTCCAGCATGGCCCGTGGGCAGCCGAAGTTCAGGCGCACGAATTGCTGGCTGTCATCGCCGAATTCAATCCCGGCGCTCAAGCCGACCCTGGCCTGTTCGAGGAAGAACCGTTGCGGGTCGTCCAGGCCCAGGGCGCTGCAATCCAGCCAGGCCAGGTAGGTGCCTTGGGGCGCATGCATGACCACGCCGGGCAGGCGGGTTTGCACGGCGTTCAGCAGGTAATCGCGGTTGGCTTGCAGGTAGGCCACCAGCGCCTGCAGCCAGTCGCCGCAGTCGCTGTAGGCCGCACGCGTGGCTTCCAGGCCCAGGGGGCTGACGCTGTCGACCATGCCGCAGCGGGCTTGGTTGAAGCGCTCGCGGATCTCGGGATTCTGGATCACCGCGAAGCAGGTCTTCAACCCGGCGACGTTATACGCCTTGCTCGCCGACATCAGGGTGATGGTGCGCTGGGCAATCTCGGGGCTGAGGCTGGCGGTGGGAATATGCCGGCGGCCGTCAAAGCACAGCTCGGCGTGGATCTCATCGGAGACGATCAGTGCACCCTGGTCCAGGCAGGCGCTGGCCACGGCCAGCAGTTCCTCACGGGGGAAGACCTTGCCCATCGGGTTGTGCGGGTTGCTCAACAGCAGCGCCCCGGCGCCGGTGAGGGCTTCACGCATTGCCGGCAACGGCGTGAGGTACTCGCCTTCGGCGCTCAGCTCAAATGGCACTTCGATCTTCGGCAGGTTCCAGTGGCCGGGCGCCAGGCGGATCGGGCGATAGTTGGGGGTTTGTAACACCACCGGTTGGCCGGGCTGCACAAATGCGTGCAGCGCCATGTTGAAACCAGGCTCGACCCCCGGCAGGAACAGCAACTCATCCGGCTGTACGCGCCAGGCGTACTTGGCCCACAGGTCGGCGACGATCGCCTCGCGCACGCCATCGCAGGCCACGCTGTAGCCGAGGATCTGTTGACCGAGGCGCTGGTGCAGCGCCTGAAGCACAGCCGGTGGTGCGGCGATGTCCATGTCGGCAATCCACATCGGCAGAACGTCTTGCGGGTAACGACTCCACTTGGTGCTGCCGGTGCCGAGGCGGGAGTGGATCGTGTCGAAATCAAAGCTCATGGGTGGCTCGTATCAGGGAGGCGGGCGTAGAAATGGCGCTGATTCTAGCGCCATTAATTTTACGCGCCAGCGCTGATTGCCGCCCGGGCGCCCGCTTGCCGGTCAAATGCCTCGGCCAACTGCGTGTGGGCCTGTTCCAGGCTGCGCTGCACGGCGGCTGCGCCACGCACCATGGCCCCCAGATAGACGAAATCCACCGCGTGAATGCCCACGGTTCCAAGGATCGCCTGCAGGTAGGGCGTGAGGAAGTCGGGCTCGCGGTTTTTTCGCGAACTGCCGGAGCTGACCAGTACAAAGGTGCGCCGGTCCTTGAGCAAGCCGACTTTCTCAAACTGCGGATTCACCGTGAAACTGCGGTGGATGCGCACCACATGGTCGATCCAGCACTTGAGGGCCGCCGGCACCGTGAAATTGTGCACGGGGGTGCAGATGATCAACAGGTCACAGGCTTCCAGCTCGACAATCAGTTGCTCGGAGCGCTCGGTTGCCGGGCCGCTCAGGCCGCCGGGCGTGGTCAGGGCGTTGGCGTATTCCCGGGTCAGCGCCGGCAAGCCCTGGCCGCCGTAGTCGCGTTCGACCACTTCGGCCTCGGGTGCCTGTTCGCGGAGCAGGGCGCGGGCCAGGCGGAAGGTCTGGGCGGCCTTGCCGTGGGGGCTGAAGCTCAGTAGCAGGGCGCGGGTCATTGGTCGAGGTCCTGTGAAAAGTGCATCCCCAGTGGCAGCAGGCCCTGGCGAAAATAGAAGCGTTGGGCCAGGGCCATGTGCATGCCGGTGTCCAGTACCAGGTAGCGATAGCCCAGGCGGCGGGTGTGCTGGCGTACCTCGTCCAGCAGGCGCGCACCCAGGCGTCGGCGTTGCAGGGAGGCGTCCACCACCAGGTCATCGACGTAGATAAAGCGCCCATACAGCAGGTTTTCCGTCAGGCGATAACCGGCCAGGCCCAGCACCTGGCCGTTTTCCCGGGCGGCCAGCAGGCGGTAGCCGGTTTCGCGCTGGCGCTGGATCTGCTGGACGAAGGCGTGTGGGTCTTCGAGCTTTGGCCGCAGTTGCTGCATGACGGCAAAGCAGGCCAGGCAGTCGGCGTCGCTTTCGATGTGCACAAACTCAACAGAGTCATTCATGGTTGCCGTGCTCCATGTGCGCTTTTACGGCGGCAGGGACTTTGCGAAAGCTGATGGCGACGCGGTTCAGGGCGTTCATCAGGGCGATAGCCAGGGTCAGGTCGGCAATTTCCTTGTCATCGAAGAGGGCCTTGGCCTCGGCATAGTGTTCGTCCGGCACCTCGGTTTGTGCGACCTGGGTGACCGACTCGGCCCAAGCTAACGCGGCGCGTTCACGCGGGCTGAACAACGGCAACGCTTCGCGCCAGGCGGCCAGCAGCATCAGCTTTTCCAGGCTCACGCCCTGTTTGAGCAGGTCGCGCGAATGTGAGTCCAGGCAGTAGGCGCAGCCGTTGAGTTGCGAGACCCGCAGGTACACCAGGTCAATCAATTCCTTCTCCAGGCCGCAGCCGTGGATGTAGCTGTGCACCGAGCCAAGGGCCTTGTAGCCGACGGGCGCCGCCAGGGCGTAGTCGAGACGGTGTTGCATGGGGTGCTCCTTGTTTTGTGAAGTGATGCCGTCAGTGTGGCGGCCGGGTCGCCGGCTCAATAGGGCCAAGAATGGACAAGCGGGTTGGGACAAGATCAGACTTCAGGGCTGATTCACTGTGAGCCGGATAACGATGTCGTCACTGCCCAAATACCAGGAGATCTACCGGCGCTTTCGCCAGGCCATCGACCAGGGCCAACTGCGCCCCGGTGAGCGGGTGCCGTCGGTGCGCAGCCTGGCCCAGGAACTGAAGGTGGCCCGGGGCACGGTGGAGACGGCCTACCAGTTGCTGGTGAGCGAAGGGTTCTTCCTGGCGCGGGGCCAGGCGGGAACAGTGGTGGCCGAGGCGTTGCCGCAGCGCTCGATCAAGTCGTTGCCGGTTGAACCCGAACCCGAACCCGTGGCGCCGGCGTCGGCCCCGCGCCTGTTGCAGTTGGGCTTGCCGGCGCTCGACAGCTTTCCGCGCAAGCTGTGGGCGCGGCTGGTCACCCGGCAAGTGCGCCGAGTCGATGTGAACAGCCTGGCCATGGGCGATGTGCGTGGCGCCCGCTCGCTGCGTGTGGCGATCGCGCAATACCTGGCGCTGTACCGGGGCGTGGAATGTTCGCCGGAGCAGGTGTTCGTGTGTGCCGGTTACTCGGCGTGCCTCGCGCTGGTGTGTGATGCGCTGCAGATGGCCGGCCAGCCATGCTGGTTCGAAGACCCGGGCTACCTGCATGCGCGGCAACTGCTGCTGCACCTGGGGGCGCAGTTGGTCCCGGTGCCGGTGGACCGCGACGGGCTTGATGTGGAGGAGGGCATACGGCGTGCGCCCGGCGCCCGGCTGGCGATTGTCACCCCGGCCCACCAGAGCCCGCTGGGGGTCGCCCTCGGTACTGCGCGGCGCCATTGCTTGCTCGATTGGGCACAGGCCCACGGCGGCTGGGTGGTGGAAGACGACTACGACAGTGAGTTTCGCTACAAGGGCCAGCCCCTGGCCGCGCTCAAGAGCCAGGACACGGCCGACCGGGTGATCTACTCCGGCAGTTTCAGCAAGATGCTCTTCCCGGGGCTGCGCCTGGGTTATCTGGTGGTGCCTCGGGCGCTGCTCCCGGCCTTTGAGGCCAGCGCCGGCGTGCTGCAAAACCGCAGCGCCGAATTGTTGCAAGCCACCACGGCGGACTTTCTCGACCAGGGCCATTTCACCCGTCACCTGAAAAAAATGCGCCAGCTCTACACCGTGCGGCGCGGCTTTCTGGTGGAGGCACTGGCCAGTCATTGCGGGGCGCTTTTGCAGGTGGATGAGCAGTCCGGCGGGATCAACCTGCTGGCGCGGCTGCGGGTGGACGTCTGCGATCAGGCCGTCGCTGCGGCCGCCGCACGTGCCGGGCTGGGGATACAGGCCGTGTCGGGCTGGAGCATCGAGCCCGGCGGTCAGCAAGGCCTGTTGATGGGCTTCACCAACCTGGCGACTCGCCAGCAAGCTGTGGAAGCGGCGCTGGTGTTGCGCGAGGTCATCGACGGCGCTTTGTGAACACCGGTTGAACATCTTCATTCGCCACATCGGCCCCGAGCTTCTACCCTGAAGGCATAGCCCTCAGGACGCCAAGCGCTCATGTACAAAGACCTGAAGTTCCCGGTTCTGATCGTACACCGCGACATCAAGGCCGACACCGTTGCCGGCGACCGCGTCCGGGGCATCGCCCGGGAGCTTGAGCAGGAAGGCTTCAGTATCTTTTCGGCGGTGGACTACGCCGAGGGTCGCCTGGTGGCTTCGACCCATCACGGCCTGGCCTGCATGCTGATTGCCGCCGAGGGGGCCGGGGAAAATACCCATCTGATGCAAAACATGGTGGAGCTGATCCGCCTGGCGCGGGTGCGGGCGCCAAACCTGCCGATCTTCGCCCTCGGTGAGCAGGTCACCCTGGAAAACGCCCCGGCCGATGCCATGAGCGAGCTGAACCAGTTGCGGGGCATTCTTTATCTGTTTGAAGACACCGTGCCGTTTCTTGCCCGGCAAGTGGCCCGTGCGGCTCGCGCCTACCTGGATGGCCTGTTGCCGCCATTCTTCAAGGCCCTGGTGCAGCACACGGCGGATTCCAATTATTCCTGGCACACCCCCGGTCACGGCGGCGGCGTGGCCTATCGCAAGAGCCCGGTGGGGCAGGCGTTTCATCAGTTCTTCGGGGAAAATACCCTGCGTTCGGACTTGTCGGTGTCGGTGCCGGAGCTCGGCTCGCTGCTGGACCACACCGGCCCGTTGGCCGAAGCCGAGGCGCGGGCAGCGCGCAACTTCGGCGCCGATCACACCTACTTCGTGATCAATGGCACTTCCACCGCCAACAAGATCGTCTGGCACTCGATGGTGGGCCGGGATGACCTGGTGCTGGTGGACCGCAACTGTCACAAGTCGGTGTTGCATTCGATCATCATGACCGGCGCCATCCCGCTGTACCTGTGCCCGGAGCGCAATGAACTGGGGATCATCGGGCCGATTCCCCTGAGCGAGTTCAGCCCCGAGTCGATCCGCGCCAAGATCGACGCCAGCCCGCTGACCCGAGGCCGACCGGCCAGGGTCAAGCTGGCGGTGGTCACCAACTCCACCTATGACGGCCTGTGCTACAACGCCGAACTGATCAAGCAGCAACTGGGCAACAGCGTCGAGGTGCTGCACTTCGACGAAGCCTGGTACGCCTACGCGGCGTTTCATGAGTTCTTTGCCGGGCGCTACGGCATGGGCACCTCGCGCACGGCCGACAGCCCGCTGGTGTTCACCACGCACTCCACCCACAAGCTGCTGGCGGCGTTCAGCCAGGCATCGATGATCCATGTGCAGGATGGCGGCGTGCGCAAGCTGGACCGCGACCGCTTCAACGAAGCGTTCATGATGCATATTTCCACCTCGCCGCAGTACAGCATCATCGCCTCCCTGGATGTGGCGTCCGCAATGATGGAAGGGCCGGCGGGGCGGTCGTTGCTGCAAGAGATGTTTGACGAGGCCCTGAGCTTTCGTCGCGCCCTGGCCAACCTGCGCCAGCATATCGCCGCTGAAGACTGGTGGTTTTCCATCTGGCAGCCGCCGCTGGTGGCGGGCATTGACCGGGTGGTGACGGCGGACTGGTTGCTGCAACCCCAGGCCGACTGGCATGGCTTTGGCGATATCGCCGAAGACTACGTGCTGCTGGACCCGATAAAAGTCACCCTGGTGATGCCTGGCCTGAATGCCGGCGGGGCTTTGAGCGAGTGCGGAATTCCCGCTGCGGTGGTCAGTAAATTCCTCTGGGAACGTGGGCTGGTGGTGGAAAAGACCGGGCTGTATTCGTTCCTCGTGCTGTTTTCCATGGGCATCACCAAAGGCAAGTGGAGTACCCTGCTCACCGAACTGCTGGAATTCAAGCGCAGTTATGACGCCAACGTGAGCCTTGCTGTGTGTTTGCCATCGGTGTTTCAGCAGGGCCCGGCGCGGTATCAGGGATTGGGTTTGAAGGATCTGTGCGACCAGTTGCACAGCTGTTACCGCAGCAATGCCACGGCCAAGCACCTGAAGCGGATGTACACGGTACTGCCGGAAATCGCGATGAAACCGGCCGACGCCTACGACCTGTTGGTCAAGGGCGAAGTCGAGGCGGTGTCCATCGACGCTTTGCCAGGTCGGGTCGCAGCGGTCATGCTGGTGCCTTACCCGCCGGGCATTCCGTTGATCATGCCGGGTGAGCGCTTTACCGAATCGACTCGCTCGATCATTGATTACCTGGCGTTTGCCAGGACGTTCGATAGCAGTTTCCCCGGCTTTGTTGCCGATGTTCATGGATTGCAACACGAAGATGACGGCAGTGGTCGTTGTTACACCGTCGACTGCATCAAGGGTTAAGGATGTTTATGCAAGCTGTAATGAACCCGAAGTACCCGGGCCTCAGTGTCCGGGTGGCTGACGAAGGATTTGACGCCTACGTGTGGGGGAACGACTTCAGCTTTGAAGTCAACGCCTACGGCAAGCCGGAAATGGGCAAGCGCGTCGACCAGTGGGCGGTGGAGCGTATCGTGCCGTACCGCAAATGCTACGGCATCGACCCCGAGGAGTTCGCCAGCTTCCGTGACGCGGCCGACAGTGCGGTGTTCATGGCCTACCTCGATGACCGGCCCGTGGGGCATATCGTGGTCAGCACCAACTGGAACGGCTTTGCCCATGTGGATGAGCTGGCGGTGGTCTTGCCCGCGCGGCGCCACGGGGTGGCCAAGGCATTGCTGGACGTGGCGCAGTTCTGGAGCCGCAAGAAGAACCTGCCGGGGATGATGCTGGAGACCCAGAACAACAACCTCGGTGCCTGCCGGCTGTATGAGCGCTGCGGGTATGTGATGGGCGGGATCGACCACCTGCGCTATCGCGGGATTGATCCGCAGACGCGCGAAGTGGCGATTTTCTGGTATCGGTTGTTCAAGACAGAATTGGAAGCAGTCTGAGCTGCACCGATCAACTGTAGGAGCCGTCGAGCCCCAGCGAGGCCGCGATGGCGGTGTGTCAGGCAACCTCTTTATCGACAGTGCCGCCGCCTTCGCAGCCTCGCTAAAGCTCGACAGCTCCCACATTCGATTTGCGCAATTCAAGTACTTGCGACCGAACACACAACTCCCAGACTTCCCCCGATCCCCTGTGGGAGCCGTCGAGCCCCAGCGAGGCCGCGATAGCGGTGTATCAGGCAACCTCTTTATCGACAGTGCCGCCGCCTTCGCAGCCTCGCTAAAGCTCGACAGCTCCCACATTCGATTTGCGCAACCCAAGTACTTGCGACCGAACACACAACTCCCAGACTTCCCCCGACCCCCTGTGGGAGCCGTCGAGCCCCAGCGAGGCCGCGATAGCGGTAGGTCAGGCAACCTCTTTATCGACTGTGCCGCCGCCTTCGCAGCCTCGCCAAGGCCCGACAGCTCCCACATTCACGGCAATGTGCTTGTCAGCAGGTTTTCAGCCTTCTCGGTGACAATCTCCAGCAGCGCATTCAAGGCGGGCGATGGCTCGCTGCCCTTCAGGGTCAACGCATACAAGGTCACCACAATCGGCGGTGACAATGGGCACGCATGCAGCCCGGCTTCCCGTGCTCCGCTGGCGGTGAACGGGTCGACAATCGCCAGGCCTTCCCCGGCTTCTACCATGCTGCGCATCATCTGATACGTCTGCACCCGCGTTTGCACCACCGGCAGCGGGCGCAGGGCTTGCAGCTTGCTGTCCAGCAGGCGGCTCAGCGGGTCCTGGCCTTCAAGGCCGATCATCGACTGCCCGGCCAACTCCTGTAGCGCAATGTATTTCTGCCGCGGCTTCAGCCAGCCATGGGGCGCGAGCAATTGCAGCTTGCCATGGGCCATCGGTTGGCTGTGGATTTGCGGGTGTTCCGGGTCGTGCAGGCTCAGGCCGAGGTCGGCTTCGTGCAGCAGCAGGCTTTTGACGATATCCCGGGTGGAATGGCTGGAGAGGTTGCACGGCGTGTCTTGGAAACGTCGGCGCAGCACGGCGATCGCCTGGGGCAGCAGTTGATTGGCCAGCGGCGGGGTGCACAGTGCGCGCAAGGGCGGGGCATGGTGGTGCTTCAGGCTGCTGGCCAGGCGTTGCACCGGCTCAAGGGCTGCATAGAGGTGGGCGATTTCGGCCTGCAGCTCAAGGGTTTCCCGGGTGGCCTGCAAGCGTCCGCGCACACTGGCGAACAGCATGAAGCCCAACTGCAGCTCGGCATCCTTGAGGGTTGCGTCCACATCGGCCACGGGCAGTTGCAACCATTCGGCGGCGGTGCCGAGGTGTCCGGTCTGTAAAATCGCTTGAATGACTTCGATATGACGTAAACGCATGGCCGGAGTCTATGTTCAGCGCGACGTGGATTCAATGGCTCAGGCCCGGGCGTGGAAAAAAGACCCGCCACGGCAGCGCCCCAACTAGACTTGCACGATCAAGTCCCTTGGCGCCTGCAACCAGCAGGTCATACAAAGGGCGTATCAACCAGAGGATCCACGGGGGAGCCTTATCGATGCTCGGTAAAACAGACACGCGCGGGTTTTCGTTGTGGGACCTGCTGGTGGTGGTGCTGGTGGTCGGTGTGTTGGCGGTTGCGGTGGGGCCGCGGATCTTCGGCGACGTGACTCAGTCGGAAATCGCCACGGCCAAGGTCCAGTTGAAAGAGCTGGGCAAGGCAGTCGAGCGTTTTCATCAAGATGTAGGGCGTTATCCTACCGACGACGAGGGTCTGGCGGTGTTGACGGTTCAGCCAGCGGGAGAAGGGAAGTGGCGGGGCCCCTATCTCAAGGATCAGGACATGCTGACGGACCCTTGGGGCGTGGCCTATCAGTACCACTATCCTCCCAGCCAGGCCAAAACCAACTTTGATCTGTTCTCGTTCGGCAAGGACCGGACACTGGGAGGCGTCGGCGATAATGTTGATATCGCCTATGGGGAATAACGTTTTATGAAGCGTGGATCGTGGCGGATTCGCGGGTGATGATAGTGCCCGACTGAATCAGCCTGAACTCATCGCCATCCAGTTTTTCTACGCGGTCGCCAATGGCCAGCTTGTAGGTGGTGGTGGGCGCCGAGCCAGCCAGGCCGTCGAGGGGCGGGTTGGATTCCTGGAACTCATGCACCGAATAAACGCGACCTTCCGCGTCTCTGGCATGGAACTGTCCGACAAGTACTGCTGCCATCTGTTTAGAACCTCTGGAGATAAACACTCGATTTGCGGTTCTGTAGACCGTAGGAGAGCGGGGTAGTTTACCTATTGAAAAAAAATACTATTCGTTGACTTTTTCAGACATTACTTACAAATCCATCTGCGGTGTAAACGTCCCTGGGGATTGCAAAAACGCGCTGGTGATAGCGTCGCGCAGGCTCTATAACTACAAACTCCTTAAGTCAGAAATCGGGAAACCCCAATGAGCAAGGTCTACACGATTGCCGTACTGGTCGGCAGCTTGAGAAAAGAGTCGATCAACCGCAAGGTCGCCCTGGCACTGGCCGAGTTGGCGCCCGCCAACCTCAAGTTGAATATTGTCGAAATTGGCGATTTGCCGCTCTACAACGAGGACATCGACGGTGCTGCACCGCCGGCAGCCTACAGTACTTTCCGTCAACACGTGCGTTCATCCGACGCGGTGTTGTTTGTGACCCCCGAATACAACCGCTCCGTGCCGGGTGTATTGAAGAATGCGATTGACGTCGGTTCACGTCCTTATGGCCAGAGTGTCTTCAGCGGCAAGCCGGGTGCGGTGATCAGTGTGTCCCCCGGCGCCATCGGCGGTTTTGGGGCCAATCACCATTTGCGCCAGTCGCTGGTGTTTCTCGATGTGCCGTGCATGCAGCAGCCGGAAGCCTATCTGGGCGGTGCGGGCAGCGTGTTCGATGAGTCGGGCAAGGTCTCGGAAAAGACCAAGCCGTTTTTGCAGGCGTTTATCGACGCCTATGGCAAGTGGGTGGAAAAACAGCACGGTTGATCAGTCGTGCGAAAAAAGACCCCGCTATTTAAGCGGGGTCTTTTTTGTCTGCGGTCGGCCGCGTGGTCGGCGACTACGGCGCGATTAACGCAGCCAGTTGGTTTTCGCCAACTCGATCACCTCATCACCGCGTCCGCTCATCACCGCCTTGAGCATGTACAGGCTGAAGCCCTTGGCCTGCTCCAGCTTGATGCTCGGCGGCATCACCAGTTCCTGGGTGGCGGTGACCACGTCCACCAGCACCGGGCCGTCGTGGGCCAGGGCGCGGCGCAGGGCCGGTTCGAGGTCTTCGGACTGCTCTACGCGAATACCGAGGATGCCCATGGCGTTGGACATGGCGGCAAAGTCCGGGTTTTTCAGCTCGGTGCCGGTATCCAGGTAGCCCGCCGCTTTCATCTCCATGGCGACGAAGCCCAAAGAAGAGTTGTTGAACACCACCAGCTTCACCGGCAGGTTCAGCTGCGCCAGGCTGATGAAGTCACCCATCAGCATGGTGAACCCACCGTCACCGGACATCGAAATCACCTGGCGCCCGGGAAACGCGGCTTGCGCACCGATGGCCTGGGGCATGGCGTTGGCCATCGAGCCATGGTTGAACGAGCCGATCAACCGGCGCTTGCCGTTCATTTTCAAGTAACGCGCCGCCCAGACTGTCGGCGAGCCAACGTCGGCGGTGAAGATTGCGTCGTCGTCCGCCAGTTCGCTGAGCAGGCGCGCAACGTATTGCGGGTGAATTGGCCTGCCGGCCTTTGACGGTTCCGCCAGGTCATCCAGCCCTTGGCGGGCTTTGTCATAATGCTTGAGCGAGGTTTCGAGGAAGCTGCGGTCCGTCTTGCGGGTCAGGCGCGGCAGCAGCGCCTGGATGGTCTCGCTGACGTCAGCTGCAATGCCCAGGTCCAGCGTGGCACGTCGGCCCAGTGCCTGCGGGTTGCGGTCGACCTGGATGATCTTCGCGTCGGTCGGGTAGAACTGGCGATACGGGAAGTCGGTGCCGAGCATGATCAGCGTGTTGCAGTTGAGCATGGCGTGGTAGCCGGAGCTGAAGCCGATCAGGCCGGTCATGCCGACGTCGAACGGGTTGTCCCACTCCACATGTTCCTTGCCGCGCAGGGCATGCACCACGGGCGCGCCGAGGGCGTCGGCCAGGGCCACCACCTCATCGTGGGCGCCGGCACAGCCGCTGCCACACAGCAGGGTGACTTTGCCGCTGTGTTCGAGGATGTCGGTGAGGCGTTGCAGGTCCTGTTCCGCCGGCAACGTGCGCGGTGCCAGCAGGGCCGGCCACGGTTTGAATTTATCTTCTACTTCCAACAGTGACACATCCCCCGGAATCACCACCACCGCTACGCCGCGATTGAGGATCGCCGAGCGCATGGCACGGTGCAGTACGTGAGGCATCTGCTCGGGGTTGGTCACCAGCTCGATAAAGTGGCTGCACTCCTTGAACAGTTCCTGGGGATGGGTTTCCTGGAAGTAGTTCAGGCCGATCTCGGAGGAGGGGATCTGTGCGGCAATGGCCAGCACCGGCACGTGGTTGCGATGGCAATCGAACAGGCCATTGATCAAGTGCAGGTTGCCGGGGCCGCAGCTGCCGGCGCATACGGTCAGCTCGCCGGTGGCGGCGGCTTCGGCACCGGCGGCAAACGCGGCCACTTCTTCGTGGCGCACATGCATCCACTCGATGCTGTCCATGGTGCGCAGGGAGTCGGTCAGGCCGTTGAGGCTGTCGCCGGTCAGGCCCCAGATGCGCTTGATGCCCGCCTGTTCAAGGGTGGTCGCCAATTGCTGGGCCAGGGTGATTTTCGCCATGAAGAACTCCAATCGTCAGTGAGGGTAAAAAGCTGCTGATCAGTTAAGGACAGTTCCATGGCGCTGAATGCTCCCCGCTCAATGTGAAGAATTGGTCATCGCAGCGCGATATTGCCGAGTGCGGCGGGCGATAAACAGTTGGTCTTTTATCAACGCCAGCAGCGGCGTCACCCCGGGTTTCGGCTGGCGGCCACGGCTCAGGCGGCGAAGCTGATAGCGCACCACTGCCATGCTCGCCAGGCTGGCCAGGGGTTTGCGCTTCCAGCGGATCGGCGGCAATTGCGGGTTGAGATCGCGGCCGGCGCGCCATTGCTTGATCAGGTGCGGCTCCAGGGTCAGCGCGGTGGCGATCCCGGCCATGGCGATGCCGCTGTCCAGGACTTGCTGCACGATCGGCAAGCGCCGGATGCCGCCGGTGACCATCACCGGCATGTTGGCGACTTTCGCCAGGTCGCTGGCCATCTCGATGAAATAGGCTTCGCGGGCCAGGGTGCGTCCGTCGCGAGCCTCGCCTTGCATGGCCGGGGCTTCGTAGCTGCCGCCGGACAGTTCCAGCAGGTCGATGGCCAGCGGGTTGAGCAGTTCGACCACGGAGCGGGCGTCGGCGGCGTCGAAGCCACCGCGCTGGAAGTCGGCGGAATTGAGTTTCACCGCCACGCAGAAATCCGCGCTCACGGCGGCGCGCACGGCTTTGATCACTTCCAGCAACAGCCGCGCACGGTTTTCAACGCTGCCGCCCCAGCGGTCTGTGCGCTGGTTGCTCAAGGGCGAGAGAAACTGGCTGAGCAGGTAGCCGTGGGCCGCATGGATCTGCGCACCGCTGAAGCCGGCCTTTTCGGCGAGACGCGCGCTGGTGGCGAAGCGCGTGATGACGTCCTGGATATCGTCCTCGGTCATGGCCTTGGGTTGGGCGAACATCTTCGAAAAGCCGCCGAGATCGAGGGCCACCGCCGAAGGTGCCAGGGCCTGCTGGCCGAGGTTGGCCATGGTCTGACGGCCCGGGTGGTTGAGTTGCACCCAGAACTGCGCGCCCTTGGCCCGGCCAATCGCGGCCCATTGGCGAAATTTGTCCAGGTGACGTTCGTCTTCCAGCACCACGCCGCCGGGGCCGGTCATGGCACGGCGATCAATCATCACGTTGCCGGTCAGGATCAGGCCCGGCTCGCCGTCGGCCCAGGCTTGATACAAGCGCATCAGGGCCTCGGAAGGCGCCTGGTTCGCATCCGCCATGTTCTCTTCCATCGCCGCCTTGGCGATGCGGTTACTGATGAGCTGGCCGTTGGGCAATTGCAACGCTTCAAAGGGCGACATGCTTGACTCCTCACATTGGGAGCGCTCAGGCTAAGCTTAAAGGTCACTTTAAGGTCAATGGGGTTGGCGATGAATATTGGTGAACTGGCGGAACGCAGCGGCTTGGCAGCCTCGAAGATTCGTTTTTACGAAGCCCAGGGGCTGATCCAGGTCGAGCGACAAGGTAATGGCTATCGCCGTTATCCCATGCAGACGTTGCAGACGCTGCAATTGATCCAGGGCGCTCAGCGCGCCGGTTTCAGCTTGCAGGAGTTGAAGGCGCTGATGCCCGACGATTCCCCGAGCGAGGCGAAACGCGCCGATATCATCTTGAGGCTTGAGCGCAGGATTGCGCAGATAGAAGAGCTTCAAGCCCGAATGGACCAGAGCAAGGCAGAGTTACGCGCGGTGATCGCCACGATCCAGGCACACCCGGAAGGCACGCCGTGCACCCAGGCGCAGGACAAGGTCTGGGCCTCAATCGAGGCGCATAAAAAAACGCCGCGCATCTGACGATACGCGGCGTTCGTTTACAGCAACAAAACCTTAGGCTTGAACCACAGGGATGTTGGCGCTTGCAGCAATTTCACGGAACTCGGCGATCTGGTCAAAACTCAGGTAGCGATACACGTCGCTGGCCATGGTGTTGATCTTCGCGGCGTATTCCATGTACTCCTCGACGGTCGGCAGGCGACCCAGGATGGAAGCCACCGACGCCAGCTCGGCCGAAGCCAGGTAGACGTTTGCGCCGTCACCCAGACGGTTCGGGAAGTTACGGGTCGACGTCGATACAACTGTCGAGTTCGGCTCTACACGTGCCTGGTTACCCATGCACAGCGAGCAGCCCGGCATTTCCATGCGCGCGCCAGCCTTGCCGTAGATGCCGTAGTAGCCTTCTTCGGTCAGTTGGTGAGCGTCCATCTTGGTCGGCGGCGACAGCCACAGACGGGTTGGCAGCTGACCCTTGACCTGATCCAGCAGTTTACCGGCAGCGCGGAAGTGACCGATGTTGGTCATGCACGAACCGATGAACACTTCGTCGATCTTCTCGCCAGCAACGCTGGACAGCAGACGGGCGTCGTCCGGATCGTTTGGCGCGCAGAGCACAGGCTCCTTGATGTCGGCCAGGTCGATCTCGATGATTTCCGCGTATTCGGCGTCAGCATCGGCAACCATCAGCTCAGGGTTGGCAACCCAGGCTTCCATCGCTTGGGCACGACGTTCCAGGGTGCGCGCATCGCCGTAGCCTTCACCGATCATCCAGCGCAGCAGGGTGATGTTGGAGTTCAGGTACTCGGTGATGGATTCTTTCGACAGCTTGATGGTGCAACCGGCAGCCGAACGTTCAGCCGAGGCGTCGGACAGCTCGAAGGCTTGTTCGATGCTCAGGTTGTCCAGGCCTTCGATTTCCAGGATACGGCCGGAGAAAGCGTTCTTCTTGCCTTTCTTCTCTACGGTCAGCAGGCCAGCCTGGATCGCGTAGTAAGGAATGGCGTGAACCAGGTCACGCAGAGTGATACCAGGCTGCATTTCACCTTTGAAGCGCACCAGGATCGATTCCGGCATGTCCAGCGGCATGACGCCGGTGGCGGCGGCGAACGCTACCAGGCCGGAACCGGCCGGGAACGAAATGCCCATCGGGAAACGGGTGTGGGAGTCACCACCGGTACCGACGGTGTCCGGCAGCAGCATGCGGTTCAGCCAGCTGTGGATGATGCCGTCGCCTGGACGCAGCGATACGCCGCCACGGGTCATGATGAAGTCAGGCAGGGTGTGGTGGGTGGTCACGTCGATCGGCTTTGGATAGGCCGCGGTGTGGCAGAACGACTGCATTACCAGATCGGTGGAGAAGCCCAGGCACGCCAGGTCTTTCAGTTCGTCACGGGTCATGGGACCGGTGGTGTCCTGGGAGCCGACGGTGGTCATCTTCGGTTCGCAGTAGGTGCCTGGACGAACGCCAGCCACGCCGCAGGCCTTGCCGACCATTTTCTGCGCCAGGGTGTAGCCCTTGTCGCTTTCAGCCGGGGCTTCCGGCAGCTTGAACAGGGTCGAAGGTGGCAGACCCAGCTCGGCACGTGCCTTTTCGGTCAGGCCACGGCCGATGATCAGCGGGATACGACCGCCGGCACGGACTTCATCCAACAGGACCGGAGTCTTCATTTCGAAGGTGGTCAGGACTTCATCGCTGTTGTGCTTGGTGACTTTGCCAGCATGCGGGTACAGGTCGATCACGTCGCCCATGTTCATGTTGGTAACGTCGAACTCGATTGGCAGTGCGCCGGCATCTTCCATGGTGTTGTAGAAGATTGGAGCGATCTTGCTGCCGAAGCAGAAGCCGCCAGCGCGCTTGTTCGGCACGTAAGGCACGTCGTCGCCGAAGAACCACAGTACCGAGTTGGTGGCCGATTTACGCGACGAACCGGTACCGACCACGTCACCGACGTAGGCGATCGGGAAGCCCTGGCCGCGCATTTCTTCGATCTGCTTCATCGGGCCGGTCTTGCCTTGCTCATCCGGCACGATGCCTTCACGGGCCATTTTCAGCATGGCCAGGGCGTGCAGCGGAATGTCAGGGCGGGACCAGGCGTCCGGGGCAGGGGACAGGTCGTCGGTGTTGGTTTCGCCGGTGACCTTGAACACGCGCAGGCTGATCTTGTCGGCCAGGGTCGGGCGGTTCTTGAACCACTCGCCGTCGGCCCAGGACTGGATCACGGCTTTGGCGTGTTCGTTGCCGTTCCTGGCTTTTTCCGCGACGTCGTGGAAAGCATCGAACATCAGCAGGGTGTGCTTGAGTTGGGCGGCAGCGACGGGGGCCAGGGTGGCGTCGTCCAGCAGCTCGACCAGGGTCACGATGTTGTAGCCGCCTTGCATGGTGCCGAGCAGTTCAACAGCGCGCTTCTTGTCGATCAGGGGAGAAGTGGCTTCGCCCTTGGCCAGGGCAGACAGGAAACCGGCCTTGACGTAGGCAGCTTCGTCAACGCCTGGTGGAATGCGGTTGGTGATCAGGTCAACGAGGAATTCTTCTTCGCCAGCCGGGGGATTTTTCAGCAGCTCGACCAGGCCTGCGGTTTGTTCGGCGTTAAGCGGCTGGGGAACGATACCCAGGGCTGCACGCTCTTCGATATGTTTGCGGTAGGCTTCAAGCACAGTTATTACCCTCATCAGTGGTCCCACGGGACGCTCATCCAGAAATGCACGGCACGCATGCGCTCAGGGGCTTTTTGGGCCGTAGAGCCAGCGCTGCCGGCAATCCTCACAGAAGCTGCTTTCAAAGTTTTACGCCTGCAGAACGGAGCTGATGAGGGTTGGCGATGGTTATTTACCGGGTAAATAACCATCGCCAACACCGTTCTTTAGGAACGACTGTGCTCGTGACGCTTTGAAAACAGCTTCCAACGGATTATTGGCGCCTTACAAGGCCGGATGATTCTACGGCAAAAAAATTCTAAACGTAAGTTGCCGCGCCAAGTTTGCAGGGTGATCAACCTTAGACAAAGGGCTAACATGTGCAACTGTTTCGCTGATTTGTGCGTTGTCGACCATGTCTAACCAAACCATCAAGACCCCCTGCGTAGGCCTGTGCTCCACGGTTTACGGCGATCTTGTGTGCCGGGGGTGCAAGCGGTTTCACCATGAGGTGATTCAGTGGAACGGGTATAACGAGGAAGAAAAACGTGCGGTGTGGCTGCGGCTGGAGCAGTTGTTGGTGCAGGTGATGGCCGGGAAGCTTGAGGTGTTTGACCCTAAAATGCTGCGGGGGCAGCTGGAGCAGCGCAAGATTCGGTTTGTGCCGCATCAGTCGGAGTACTGCTGGGCGTATCAGTTGATTGCCCGGGGAGCGCGGGTGATCAGCAATCTTGAGGCTTATGGGATGGTATTGATGCCGGAGTTTCGGGAGTGGGGGTTGCCTGAGTTGCGGGATGCGATTGATCGGGAGTTTTTTATTTTGTCCGAGGCGCATTATCAGCGGTATATCGCGCCGGGGTTTCTCAGGGATGCGTTTGGGGGGTGATTGAGTACATATCCGTTATTTGGGTAACGGCCGCTTATGGTTCCGCTCTTACAGCGGCTCACTTTGGAAAAGCCCCAAAGTAAGCAAAGGGCTCTGCCCCGCCTGTCGGCGCCTCGCCTAGGCTCGGCGTTCCCTCACTCCGGCATTGCTCCGCGGGCCGCCGCGACGGGCCATCCATGGCCCGGCGCGGCTAAACCGGCGTCCTGCCGGTTTACCCGCTCCGCAATACCTGCGTTCGGCCTCGGGCTTATTGGGGCAGTCAGATCAAGATCAAAAGCAAAAGCAAAAGCACAGCGGCCT